>DAIEIL010000098.1 GCA_027352645.1 Rhodobiaceae bacterium
GGATGGATGTGCGAGATCGGCTGGGGCGCGCGCAATGCGACACATCAGTCGTAATATTATCAGGCCGATACCTATGGGCACGATCCCGTGGCCGGCGTCGTCACAGGCATCATGGAAACGGCCTGATCGCCTTCGTTCTTAACTGCCCGCCATGTCACGCCATGGCGGGCGGCCGGGAAGCGCAGCATGCCGCTTTCCGGCATTTTTTCTTCGTCCAATAATGAGGACTTCCATGTCTGTTCTGACCGGCAAGAGAGAAGAGTGGCGCCGCATCCTGCATGAGGGCACGCCGAAATGGGTGCGGCCTGAGGGCGATCTGTTGCGGCTTGGCGACGGGCGCACGGTTGCGGATGCCGACGCGACCTATCTGCCGCCTTGCGATCCGACCAAGATCATCTGCATTCATCTGAACTACGACTCGCGCCGCGTCGAGTTCAAGGCGCCGCCGCTCGTCACGCCGACCTATTTCCAGAAGCCGCTTACCGCGCTCAATTCGCATCGCGGCTTTCTCAACCGTCCGGCCGATTGCCAGTATCTCAACTATGAAGGCGAGATCGCGGCCATCGTCGGCAAGCCCATGCGCAATGTCGCGCGCGAGGATGTGTGGGATCATCTCGCGGGCTTCGCCGCGGCAAACGATGTCGGCGCACAGGACTTCCGCGATACCGATGCGGGCTCCATGCTGCGCGTGAAGGGCCATGACGGCTTCTGTCCTGTAGGTCCTGGCATCGTGCGCGGCGTCGATATTCGGGAGCAGACGGTGCGCACCTATATCAACGGCAAGGTCGTGCAGGACGGTCCGGTCAGCGAGATGACCTTTCCGATCGACTACATCTTCGCCGATCTCTCGCGTCACATCACCTTCCTGCCGGGAGACATCGTGCTCACCGGCACGCCGGCCAATTCACGCCCGATGAATATCGGCGACGTGGTCGAGGTCGAGGTGACGAATATTGGCAAGGTCACGAATACGGTGCAGGAAGTGCCCGCGCCGCTGCACAATGTCGGCCATCAGCCGACAGATACCGACGCGGTGCGCCGCGTCGCGCTCGGCCAGTTCTGAACCAACGCTTCGCAAGCAAAAAGCCCGGCAATCTTTCGATTGCCGGGCTTTTCTCTTTTATGGATCGCCGATCAATCGACGCCAATGGCCTTGAGCATGGCGGGCACTTCCGTCCATTCACGCTCCATCTGGGCGAACATGTGGTCCAGCGCGAAGTTGCGCGGGGCGCTCGCCAGATAGAAGCGCTCGTAGAGTTCGACGCGGCCGCCGAGCGCGGAGCCCGCGAAGTCCCAGGCGGTGCGGAAGAGCTTTGCCCGGTCGCGTGCGCTCATGCCGTTCGAGCCCGGCATATAGGTCTTGATGAGGTGACCGATTTCCGGATTGTCGATCGCGTCGAGCGACGGCGTGGCGAGCAGGTTGTGCGAGCCGATCGTCTTGATGGCGTCGTTCGCCTTCACCATCCAGCCGGGCATCATGGCGCGTGTTGCGCGGAAGGGGCGATCGTCCGGGAAGAAAGCGCCATTGCCCCAGTCATGGGCGCCAGCCTCTGCCGCCGTGATGGCCGAGCGCGTCAGCTGCGAATAGGCCCAGAGCTCGCCGAGGAGCGCGGCCGTTTCGGGGCGCTTGTCCGCATTGGTTGCCTGCGCCATGCGGGTGCAAAGCTCATAAGCGAATTCGAGCTTCACGGCGGCGCGGATGCAGGTCTGCTGCATGATGTTCGCCGCCCAGCCATGACGCATCAACCCGTTATAGATATCGAGGTCGCCGTCGATGAAGACGCGCTCATTCGGGATCTCCACATCGTCGAAGATCATGAAGGCGTCCTGCTCGTCGAAGCGTGAGGAGAAGGGGTGGTCGCCTGCCGATGAGTTGACGCCGTAATGATCGCGGCAAAGCGTGATGAGGCCCTTGGTGTTCATCGGGATGGAGAAGGCGAGCAACGTATCCGGATTGACGCTCGGCGGCTGCGGCACGCCGGGATAGACGAAGAGTTCATCTGCGAAGGGCCCAAGCGTCGCAAGAATCTTCGCGCCGCGCACCACGATGCTGTCCTTCGTGCGGCGCACGACCTTCAGCGCGCATTCGCCGTTGACGCCCTGCGTATCCGGAATCGACTTGTCGACGACGGGATGGATGATCGTGTGGGTGAGGGAGAGATCGCCTTCGACGACTTCGCGATAGAAGCGGCGCAGCCTGTCGGAATAGGTCTTGTCGCCCTTCGATTCGAAAATGTCGTTGCGGGCGACGAAGCCCGCCAGTGTCACATTCACATAGTCGGGCGTGCGACCGAGCATACCGACCGAGTAGCGTGCGAAGCGCTCGAAAGCCTTGTGGCGGCGCTGAAGATCTTCGGCGTTGCGCGGCACGATGAGGCTCGCGCTCATCGGCTTGCCGGTTTCGGGGTCGAGGGTGAGGCAGTCTTCGGCATGGGTGTTTTGCCAGTCGAAATATCCGGCCATGCCCTTGAGCGATCCGGCGAAAGCCGGATGGCTCATGATGTCCACTTTCTCATTGCCGAGCCAGACGGTGCGGTCGTCGCGCAAGCCGTCGAGATACTGTTGACCAGTACGTGCCGTCATCGTTTCCTCCCAAGCCCTGTCGGGCGGGCTCCCTATGGTTCTGGCGGCCCTTGGGGCCTATTATGTGAAGCCAAATGATGTGACCTCACATGAATAATGACTGAGCGTAGTCAGTTTTGCAAGGAGGCGGTTCGGTGTTCACGCCGGAAGAATTCGAAACCCTGTTGAGAGAGCGCTTCCGGCAGGAGGGGCCCGGTGTCGATGTGGCCGCGAACAGCGTCATCGTGGGCATGGTGCTGGGCGCCATGCGGGCCGAAGTGGTGCTTGAACAGCAGGTCCATCGGCCGCAGGGGCTGACCTGGGCAGGGTTCCGCATGCTCTTCTGCCTGTGGATCTGCGGACCGATGAGCACGGGTGACTTGTCGCGGATGCTTTTCACCACTGCGCCAACGGTCTCCAGCGTGCTCAATACGATGGAGGGCAGGGGCTATGTCGAGCGGCGGCGCTCAAGCGAAGACCGCCGACAGGTCTCCGTGCATCTGACGCCCGTGGGTGAAAAGCTCATCGCCCGTGCCTTCCGCGCGCAGCATGTGCTGGAAAAGAAATGGGTGGCGGGTCTGCCACCTTCCGATGTTGCCGCCTTCCTCCGCGTTATTCGCCATCTGACGGAGAAGGTGCAGGCATCGGCGTGAGTTTTCAGGATTTCTTGATTAAATGGATCGTTCCGGCGATGTTCCGGCCATGAATACGCCGAACCACCGTATTTCTGTTGCGCCCATGATGGACTGGACGGACCGGCACGACCGGTACTTCCTGC
>DAIEIL010000095.1 GCA_027352645.1 Rhodobiaceae bacterium
GCAAAGAGACGCGGTGCAAGATGCTGCACCGTCGGATCGTTCACCGCGCCGATACGGTCCGAAATCAACTGCGCATTGGCGAGAATGTTACGCAGATCGTGGTTGATCTTGCTCACCGCCGCGCCGAGTGACGCCAACCGCGCCTGCTGGTTCAACGTGGCGCGAATTTCACGTTGCATGGCGCCGAGTTCGCGCTCCGCAACGCCGATCTCGTCTTCACGGTCTGACGGCGCGATGACGCGGCGCACGTCTTCCGGGTTCTGGCGGAAGGCGACCATGTTCTCCGTGATGCGCCGCATGGGGCGCACAAAGATGAGATGCAGCACCAGATAGACGAGACTCGCGGTCACAACGGAAATCACGATGGAGAGCCAGAAAATGTTTGCGCCGTAATGCAGCATGGCGTGGCGCAAGGGCGTCTCGCTGATGACGATCTCGATGAAATCGCCCGCGCCGAAACGCGGAAAATCCGTCACCTCGATCACGCGGCCGTCGCGCGAAAAAAGTGTGCGGAAAGCATCCATGATGAGCGTCGTCGGCATCGCATCGCGCAGATCGTAAGTTGCGTCGATGCGCGGCGGCATCTTCTCGCTCAGCATCAGCCGATGCTTGTTGTCGCGATGAAGCGAGACCGCGAACACTTGCGCGTTTTCGAGAAGTTCCTGCTGAAGCGCCGGCGAGACCATGTTGTCCGGCGTCGCTTCGAGCGCGAGGGCCGCGATCTGGGCCGCGCCCAGATTCTGCTCCAGCCATGTCTTGCGGAAGTTGGCGATGGAGGGAACGAAGATCAGAACTTCGCTCAGCATCACGAAGAGAATGGTGAGCACGAGAAGGCGGCGCGACAGGCTCTGGGCGAGGCCCAGACGCCAGCCTCTGCCTTTTGCTCCTCCCTCGCCTTCCGCCATCGCTCTCTCCCTCGCGGACCCGTCCGGCCGCAAGCGCGATATTAGCCCATAAGTGCGAGCTTGGGATGCCTCAGCCGAAAAGCCCCAGAAAGCGGACGACTGCCCTCGTCTTCCTGCTGAAAAGCGTCGGCGTGTAGTAGGAGGAGGCGGCGCGTTTGGATATCTCCGAAAGTGTCGGATAGGGGACGACGATGCCCGCCATGGCCGAGAGCTTCAGCGCCTGCGCCTTCGCCAGCACCCAGGGCATGATCAATTCGCCCGCATGGGGGGCGACGATGGTGCAGCCGAGTACCCGCCCATGCATATCGGTAATGACCTTGATGAGACCGTCGGTCTCGCGGGTCGCCTGTGCGCGGTCATTCTCGGCGAGATGCCAGCGCAGCACATTGATCTTCATATGGCGGGCGCGCGCTTCGGCCTCCGTCTCGCCGACATGGGCGATTTCAGGATCGGTATAGGTGACGTAGGGAATCGAGCCGTAGTCGACCTTGGCGGGCAAGCGGAAGAGCGCGTTCCTTATGACGATGCCCGCGTGATAATTCGCGACATGGGTGAACTGCATCCCGCCGATCACATCACCGATGGCGAAAACGCGCTTGTTCGCGGTGCGCAACTGGTCATCGACCTTGATCCCGTGCGCATCCGCCACGATGCCCGCCTTGTCGAGATCGAGCCCGTCGACCGACGGCTTGCGGCCCGTGGCGATGAGAAGATGCGAGCCTTCAATGACGCGCGGCCCTGTTGCTTCTTCAACCGTGATGGCGATACGGCCTGCCGCGCCGCTCACTTCCATCACCTTCGCGCCCTCGAGAATCTCGACGCCTTCACGAATGAGACAATCGACGGCCAGCGCAGTGAGTTCGGGATCGTCCTTCGCCAGCGCCCTGGCGGCCTCGATCACCGTCACCTTGCAACCGAGGCGGCAATGCGCCTGCGCCATTTCCATGCCGATGGGACCGCCGCCAATGACGATCAGATGATCGGGGCGCTCGGTCTGCTCGAAGATCGTTTCATTGGTGAGAAAGGGCACGGTGCCGAGGCCGGGGATCGGCGGGATGGCGGGATGCGAGCCCGTGGCAATGACGATACGGCGCGCATGAATCTCCCTGTCGCCCGCGATGACGGTGCGCCCATCCTTGAAACGCGCATGGTCCTTGATGACGGTGACGCCGAGCCCTTCGAAACGGGCGACGGAATCATTCGGCGCGATAGCGGCGATGACGCCTTTCACATGCGCGTTGACCTTGGCGAAATCGATCTGCGGCGTGACCGGCGCGATGCCGAAAGCTTCGCTGTCGCCCGTCACATAGGCGCGACGCGCGGCGGCGATCAGCGCCTTGGACGGCACGCAGCCCGTATTGAGGCAATCGCCGCCCATCTCTCCGCGCTCGATCAGAACGGTGCGCGCGCCCATCTGGGCCGCGCCCGCCGCCACCGATAAACCGCCCGAGCCCGCACCGATGACGCATATATCGGCATTGATCTTTTTCGCCATGTCCGACTAATCCGTTCAGTGTTGGCCGTTCAGTGCTTCCGAAAGCGGCGATAAAGCGCCGGAACGAGGGAGAGCAATGCGAGCGCCAATATAGGCAGGATGACGCGCGGCTCGAAGATCAAACCGAGGTTCGGTTGCTCGCCACGCTCGAAGACTGCGCCGAGGCCTGCGCCGAGACTCGCGAAAACGAATGTGCCCGGAATGATGCCGATGAATGTCGCAGCCACGAAAGTCGACAGACGGACGCCGAGAAAGGCGGGCGCCAGATTGACCAGCCAGAAGGGAAAGGCCGGCACGAGACGCAGGAAAAGGAGATAGCTGAAGGCGTTGGCGCGAAAGCCTTCCTCCATGCGGGCGACGGCAGAGCCTGCCTTTGCCCGCAATAGATCGCCCAGCGCCGATTTCGCCACGATGAAAAGAACCGCCGCCCCCGCCGTCGCCGCGATGACAGTGGCCGCGCCGCCAATAACCGTTCCGAAGAGAAAGCCGCCGGTGAGCGTCGCGACCAGCCCGCCCGGCAGCGAGAAGGCCACCATCAGCGCATAAAGGCCCATATAGATGATAATGGCCCAAAGCCGGTTCGCCTCCACCCATTGGGAAAGCGCCTGCCTGTTGTCGCGCAGCGTGTCCAGCGTCACATAGCGGTGAAGCCCCAGCGCGAAGAACAGACCGAAGCCCAGCGCGAGAATCGCCAGTGGCAGGAGCCTGCGGATCGAAAAACGCCGCGCAGCCCCGGGCGTCGATTGGTCCATGGACATAAAAGAGCCCTCCGGTCAGAACGAATAGGGAACAAATCCCTCATTTTCCCCGTTCCAGACCATACGCGAATTTCCGATGCGGAAACCGGGCAAGCCCCCCGCCTCACCCGATTGTGACCGGAGTTCAGGCGTAGTGAGGATGTCCCCTACTTCATTGACTTCGAGCGGATTTATCGACTATACACCCCGCCAGACAGCCGTCAGGCGGCAACGCCGACGGCCTTTGTATTCTTGGCACCCATGAGTGCCGGCCGGGCGGCCCCGACAAGGGGGCCAAGCTCGCGCAGATCCGCCGGAGAAGAGACGTGAAACGGACCTATCAACCGAGCGAACTCGTCCGCAAGCACCGCCACGGTTTCCGTGCGCGCATGGCGACGAAGGGTGGCCGCAAGGTTCTCGCCGCCCGCCGTGCCCGTGGACGCAAGCGGCTTTCGGCCTGATCCGGCTATCCTTCCTGCGCGGACATACCGCGCGAACGGGCCCGCGCTCATAGGCCCTTGGACAGCCACATGACCCGCCGCACCGACATCGCCAGATTGCGGAAGCGGCGCGACTTTCTCGCCGCAGCGGGAGGTCGCAAATGGGCGGCCACGAGTCTCGTCCTGCAGGCGCGCGAACGCGCCGACGAGGACGAGCCCAGGGTGGGCTTCACAGTCACAAAGAAAGTGGGCGGCGCTGTCGTCCGCAACCGCGCAAGGCGGCGCCTCAAGGCCGCCGCCAGCGAAATCCTTCCGCTTGCCGCAAAACAAGGCTACGACTACGTGCTGGTCGGCCGCGCGAGCACGCTGACGCGGGCATGGCCCGACCTCCTCGACGATTTGCGCGCCGCCATGACGAAAGTTCATGGGGCGAAACCTCACGGGTCGCAGCGCCCCGCGCGCGGCCGTCCCTCCCAACGAATGACCGAGGGCCAACCGAGCTCCGGGGGCAAGGAAGACACGTCTCATGGGTGATAATCGCAACTTCATCATCGCCATCCTGCTGTCGGTGCTGGTCTTCGTAGGCTGGCAGCATTTCGTGGTGACGCCGCGCATGGAAGCGGAGAAGGCCAAGCAGGCGCAGACGACCGCGCCCGCCGGCACGCCCGCAAGCGATGCGACGACGCCTGCGGTTCAGGGCGGCGCGGCTACCGTCCCCCCGACGGGCGCGACCATCACGGCGGCGAGCCTTCCCCGCGATGAGGCGCTGAAGCAGAGCCCCCGCGTCCGGATCGTCTCGGACCGCGTGGACGGCTCGATCTCGCTCAAGGGCGCGCGCATCGACGATCTTTCCCTGCGCGACTATCGCGAGACGGTCGAGAAGACGAGCCCGGAAATCGCGCTCCTCTCGCCCGCCCACACCGAGAAGCCCTATTTCGCCGAGTTCGGCTATGTGGCCGCGCCCGGCGCCGCCGTGAAGCTTCCCACCAGCGATACGCTCTGGACGGTCGAGGCGGGCTCCACCCTCACGCCCAAGACGCCGGTGACGCTCGCCTGGGACAATGGCGAGGGCCTCGTCTTCCACCGCACGATCTCGCTCGACGAGAATTTCCTCTTCAGCGTCCGCGACAGCGTCGAGAACAAGTCGAGCGCGCCCATCGCGCTCTTCCCCTACGGCCTCGTTTCGCGCACCGGCCAGCCCGCCGGCAAGGCCTTCTACATCCTGCATGAAGGCTTCATCGGCGAGTTCAAGGACAATGGCGAGACGGCGATCAAATATGCCGCCGCCATCAAGAACGGCCCGCAGACCGTCTCCGACACCGAAGGCTGGCTCGGCATCACCGATAAATACTGGGCTGCCGCGCTCATCCCCCAGGCAGGCCGCCCCTTCGTCGCGAATTTCAGCGCGGAAGCCGGCGCCAATGCCGACCCGCAGCATGAGCGCTTCCAGGCCGACTTCCGCTATGAGGCGCTTACCATCGCGCCCAATTCGAGCGCGACGGTAGACAACCGTCTCTTCGCCGGCGCCAAGGTGTCCAAGGTCATCAACCAGTACAAGGACCAGGGCATCTACCGCTTCAACCTGCTGATCGACTGGGGCTGGTTCTGGTTCCTGACACAGCCGGTCTTCAAGGCGATCGACCTCATCGCGCGCGCCACCGGCAATTTCGGCATCGCGATTCTCATTGTCACCGTGCTCATCAAGGCCGCCTTCTTCCCGCTCGCCAATCGCTCCTATGAGTCGATGTCGAAGATGAAGAAGCTCCAGCCCGAGATGGAACGCATCAAGCAGGTCCACGCCGAAGACAAGATGCGCCAGCAGCAGGAGATCATGGAGCTCTACAAGAAGGAGAAGGTGAACCCGATCGCCGGCTGCCTGCCGATGGTGATCCAGATCCCGGTCTTCTTCTCGCTCTACAAGGTTCTCTTCGTGACCATCGAAATGCGGCATGCGCCGTTCTTCGGCTGGATCCACGACCTCTCGGCGCCGGACCCGACGACGCTCTTCAACCTTTTCGGCCTCATTCCCTGGGCGCCGCCCGCCTTCCTTCTGATCGGCGCCTGGCCGCTCATCATGGGCTTCACCATGTTCGTGACCCAGCGCATGAACCCGGCCCCCGCCGATCCGGTGCAGCAGCAGATCTTCACCTGGATGCCGGTGATCTTCACCTTCATGCTGGCGAGCTTCCCGGCCGGTCTCGTGATCTACTGGGCCTGGAACAATACGCTGTCGGCATTGCAGCAGGGCGTCATCATGCGTCGTCAGGGTGTGAAGATCGAAATCTTCAGCAATCTCGGCATCGACAAGCTCTTCGCGTCGCGTGGCGCGGATAGCGGAAAGTCGTAACGCCATGACCGGCAAAGGGCCGAACAAGCCGGAAAGCCCGGACCCGGAGAAATCAGCGCCAGACAAACCAGCGCCAGACAAGGCAAGCCTTGAAGGCAAGGGTCTGATCGCCGGCAACATTGAAGCGGGGCGCTGGCTCTTTGCCCAGCCCTGCGAATTCCTGCGCGGCGTGGTCGATCTCGACGGGCTCCCCCCGATGGGCGCCCCCGAAATCGCCTTCGCGGGGCGGTCCAATGTCGGCAAGTCGAGCCTCGTCAACGCGCTGACGGGCCGCTCGACCCTGGCGCGCACCTCGAACACGCCGGGCCGCACGCAGCAACTCAACTTCTTTTCGCTGGGGCAGCCCGGCAATCCGGCGCTCATCCTTGTCGACCTGCCGGGCTATGGCTATGCGCGGGAGACGAAGGCCACAGTCGCCGCCTGGACGCGGCTCGTCATGGATTACCTGCGCGGGCGCACGTCGCTCCGCCGCGTGATCGTCCTCATCGACGCCCGCCACGGGGTCAAGGAGAACGACCACGAGACGATGAAGCTGCTCGATACGGCCGCCGTCTCCTATCAGGTGGTCCTGACCAAGATCGACAAGCTGAAGCCGAGCGAGGTCGCCCCCCGGCTCGAAGAGGTGCGCGAAGCCGTCCGCCGCCATGTCGCCGCCCATCCGGTTGTCATCGCCACCTCGTCGGTCAAGGGCGAGGGCATTGCCGAACTCCGGGCCGAAATTGCCGGATTGGCCGATCCGCAAGCCATCGGCTATAAAGCGCGGGAACAATAAAGCGGGGAGCGCGCGCTTCATGTCGTCGGACCACCACCACGGACATAACCCGGCCGAAGAGGCTCGGGATCTGGAACGGGCCAACGTGCTCTCCGAAGCGCTGCCCTACATGCAGCAATACGACAAGCGCACCATCGTCGTGAAATATGGCGGCCACGCCATGGGCGACGAAGCGCTCGGCCTCGAATTCGCGCGCGACATCGTTCTCCTGAAGCAATCCGGCATCGACCCCATCGTCGTTCACGGCGGCGGGCCGCAGATCGGCGCCATGCTGAACCGCCTCGGTATCAAGAGCGAGTTCTCCGGCGGGCTTCGCATCACCGACAAGGCAACCGTCGAAGTCGTCGAGATGGTGCTTGCGGGCTCCATCAACAAGAACCTCGTCTCGCTGCTCAACCGCGCGGGCGGCCAGGCGGTTGGCCTTTGCGGCAAGGATGGCAATCTCATCGTCGCGAGGAAGGTCGAGCAGAAGATCCACGATCCGGAATCGAATATCGAGAAGATCCTCGATCTCGGATTCGTCGGCGAACCTGCGAAGATCAATCCGGAAATCCTCAAGACGATCATCGCGTCCGACATCATTCCGGTCATCGCGCCCGTGGGCGTCGCGCCGAATGGCGACACCTACAACATCAACGCCGACACGGCGGCCGGCGCCATCGCAGGCGCCATGGGCGCGACGCGCCTTTTGCTGCTCACCGATGTGCGCGGCGTGCTCGACAAGCAGGGCAACCTCATCGAGGAACTGACAGTCGACGAAGCCAAGGCCCTCATCAAGGACGGTACGATCTCGGGCGGCATGATCCCCAAGATCGAAACCTGCATCGACGCGGTCGAGGGCGGTGTCGAGGCGGTCGTCATCATCGACGGACGCGTGCGCCATTCCGTCCTGCTCGAACTCTTCACCGAGCATGGCGCAGGTACGCTGATCACGAAGAAAGCCTCGGCTTGAGCCGAAGGCGGCAACAGTCTTTCCTCTCACCTCCCCTTGGCGGGGAGGTGAGATTTCTTCTCGGCCTCTGCTTCCTTCTTTTCACGCTGATCCTTCTCCCCTCCCCCGCCCGCGCCGACTACAAGCTCTGCAACACGACGAGCTATGTGCTGCAAGGCGCGATCGGCGTTCAGAGCAAGGCCCCGGCAACCGATGCGCATTCGCAAGGCTGGGCGCGCATCCTGCCCGGCAGTTGCGCCAGCGTTCTCACCGGCCCCATCGGCGACGCGAATTATTTCGTCTTCGCCCGCTCCATCGATGCCCATCAGGGATCGACGAAATATTTTTCCGGCAATGAACACTTCTGCACTCTGCCGAAGGACTTCGTCATCACTGGCCGCGAGAGCTGTGCGCTCAGGGGCTACGAATCCAACGACTTCATTCGCGTCGACACCAGGGCGGGCGACGACTGGACGACGACATTCGGCGAACCGCGAAAATACACCTCCGACGAGGCGCGTATCGCGGGCGCGCAGCGGCTTCTTCGCGATAACGGCTTCCGCATTGCAAAGTTCGACGGCGTGGCCAACAAAGCGACGACACGCTCGGTGATGGCGTTCCAGCGCGCCGGGGGGCACGAACCCAATGGCGCGATCGACGATCAGCTCATCGCTGCGCTGATTACGGGCGCCGAGGAAGAACAGAAGCGCGGCGGCCTCGATATCTGCAACAAGACGGATGTCCTCGTCTGGGCCGCCGTCGGGCTGAGCGGCGCGGACGACGACATGTCGAGCGGCTGGATTCGCGTCGAGCCTCACCAATGCGCCAAGGCGATCAAGGGGCGGCTCACGCAATCGAGCTATTTCGTCTACGCGGAAGCAGCCGACGACAAGGGCCAGACGGCGCGACCGAACGGACGCCCGCTCATCTGGTCAGGGCGAGAAACCTTCTGCACCAAATCGACGCGCTTCGAAATCAAGGGGCGCGAAGCATGTGCCGCGCGCGGCTTCGACGAAAAGCGCTTCATGCGCATCGAGACAGGCGGCAAACCCGTCTTTGCAGTGACGCTCAAATAGATCCGCGTTCCGGCAGGCCGAGATAGCGCAGATGCCACAGCATCTCGCTTTCATCCATCGGGTAGTCGACGCCGCCCCGCGGCAGAACGCGCGCATCGACCGGCACATTGGCGACGAAGATCTGAACCGCGAGCGCGGTTCGCATGGCAAGGCCCGCTCGCCAGCAAATCGCGGCTATGCCCTTGCCGCTTTTCACGTCAATCGCCCGAACGACGGCGGCTTCCGGCGCGCCACAAAGAAGCGACAGGGCGAGCGTCACCGCGCCCTTCTGCTTCAGCGAGGCAGCCTTGGTCACCTGATCGTCGCCGAGCGTTCCTGCCGCGAAGGCTTTCTTGATCGCAGCCGCGGCGGCGTCCGGCGTCGCATCCTCGACCGGCCGTTCCTCGATGCGCGATTGGGCGCGCGCTTTGAGCCAGGTCTGCGTTTCCGCGTCGAGCTGGTGATGGCGACCGATTTCATCGACAAGCGCGCGGGAAACGAAAACGGCGATGCGCCGGATCGCACGGAGAGACAGAGAGGGACGCATGACGAGCGGCAGATGCCATGCTTCGATGGTCGCCGCCTCGCGGATCACCTTGTCGAGCGTTTCCTCCCGAATATCTGCGCGAGGATTGGCCAGAAGCTGCGCCACCGCCGGAATGTCCAGCGTGGCCACGATGGCATCGGCGATATAGGAGCTCACATTGCGGCGCCGCGCGATGGCCTCCAGCGCGCCATGAACCCGCGTCGTCGCCACGATCTCGACCAAATCCTCATCGGAAAGAAGAGGCGAATATTCGAGCACCGGCCCGCAGACCATGATTTCCGCGTCGCGGGCAAGGCGGAGCGCAATGCGCTTCGGGATATGCGGGCAGGACTTGATTTCCTCCGCAACGATGCGGCGGACGCGGGCAAGCTCGTCCTGCGCGAGCTTTTCCAGAAGCACCAGCATGCGGTCGCGCACCTGGCGGCGCTCGCTCTCACCCATGTCGGGGACAATGCGTCCGATCTTGCGCGCAAGCTCCAAGCGCACTTCGCCATCTGCGTCGATCTGAAGAAGTTCGTCGGCCTGAAGCGGCGTGGCGGGATTTGCGGCAACCAGCGAGCGGATGGAGGCGTCATCATCGCCCGCGAGATAGTAGAGCGTCTCCGGCGGCGCGTCGGTCCGCGCGGCAAGTTCACGCTTGATCGCCAATGACTGGGTTTCGAGCGCCAGACGCGCGTCCTCGTAGCGCAGTTCCCTTGGGAGTTTGCGGCGGGAGAATATCTGCTTCAGGCGTGTCAGGCGCATTGGGCTCTCCGATGCGCCGATTTTCCGGGTTGGCCGATTAAAGGGGCGTTAAGAATTGGGCTGACCTTGAATCGACTTGCCAGAATGAGGGCGAAGCGCCACATATGAACGGCTTCCGATCCCCTCCGGGCCGAGCCTCATGAATTCGATCTCCAAGCCAACCCTCCACCCCGCCGCCGATTTCGCGCATGTGGAGCATTGGGTCTTCGACCTCGACAACACGCTCTATCCGCCGGAATGCGACCTCTTCGCCCAGATCGACGTGAAGATGTGCGACTTCATCATGAGGGCGCTCGACGTCGATGCGGTCGAAGCGAAGCGGGTGCAGAAGGATTTCTATGTCGAGCACGGGACGACGCTGGCGGGTCTCATGGCCGTTCACGGGATCGAGCCCAGCCGCTTCCTCGCTCATGTGCATGACATCGATGTAAGCGTCGTCGCGCCCGACGAAGCCCTCGGCCGCGCCATTGCGAGCCTGCCGGGACGGAAGATCATCTTCACCAACGGCTCGGTGACCCATGCGAAGAATGTCGTGGGGCAGCTTGGCATCGCCCATGTCTTCGACGGCATCTATGACATCGTCTCGACCGGCTACAAGCCGAAGCCGATGCGCGAGGCCTATGAGCGCTTCGTGCGCGAAAGCGAGATCGCACCGGACCGCGCGGCAATGTTCGAGGACATTCCGCGCAACCTCGAAATCCCGCATCACCTCGGCATGAAGACGATCTGGGTCCGTCCCGCGGGCGAAGGCGGGACGGAGCGCTATCAGCGCCTGTCGCATGAGGGCGGTGATGCCGCCCATGTTCATCATGCGACGGATGATCTGCGGGCGTTCCTGGAGCGGCTGGTTTTCTGAACCTTCAAGCCCTAGCGCCTTCCGAACAGGCGCTCGATATCGGTGAGCTTCAGCTCCACATAGGTCGGGCGGCCATGATTGCACTGACCTGAATGAGGCGTCGCCTCCATCTCGCGCAGGAGCGCATTCATTTCTTCGGCTGTGAGAC
>DAIEIL010000110.1 GCA_027352645.1 Rhodobiaceae bacterium
CGCATCATCGGCTTCGACATGGGCGGCACCTCTACCGACGTCTGCCACTATGATGGCGAGCTTGAGCGGAGCTTTGAAACGGAAGTAGCCGGCGTGCGGATGCGCGCGCCGATGATGCAGATACATACGGTGGCCGCCGGCGGCGGATCGATCCTTCACTGGGAAGGCGCGCGCCTCCGTGTTGGGCCCGACTCCGCTGGCGCAAATCCCGGCCCCGCTTCCTATCGGCGCGGCGGTCCGCTTACCGTCACTGACGCCAATGTCATGGTCGGCAAGCTCATGCCCGACTTCTTCCCCCATGTCTTCGGACCTGGCGCCGACGCGCCGCTCGACGCCGATGCCGTTCGAACCCGTTTCGCGGCGGCGGCGGCGGAGATCGGCAAGAACCCGGAAGAAACCGCCGATGGCTTCATCCGCATCGCGGTCGAAAACATGGCGCAAGCGATCAAGAAGATTTCCGTGCAGTGCGGGCATGACGTCACAGCCTATGCGCTCGCCTGCTTCGGCGGCGCGGGCGGGCAGCACGCCTGCCTCGTCGCCGACGCGCTTGGCATGTCCCGCGTCTTCTTCCACCCCTTTTCGGGCGTGCTGTCGGCCTATGGCATGGGGCTTGCCGATATTCGCGCAAGCCGCGAACGCGCCGTCGAGGTAGTGCTCGACGAGAACTCGCTTGCCGCGCTCGATACGGCAATCGCGGAACTATGTGCAACGACGCGCGACGAAGTATCCGGGCAAGGCATCAAGGCCTCGCGCATCGCCCTCTATCCGCGCCTTCATCTGCGCTATGCGGGGACCGACACGGCGCTGATCGTCGATCATGCCGCGCTGGACGAACTGCGCGACGCCTTCGAAGCAGCGCATCGAAAACGCTTCGGCTTCGTCGCGGAGGCAAAGCCCATCGTCATTGAGGCGGTTTCGGTCGAGGCGGTCGGCAAGGATGCGGAAGTTTCCGAGAATCTTCGCGTCGGCTTGCGCCACACCGGGGCGGCGGTGCCCGCCCGGTTGACGCGCTTCTTCTCCGAAGGCGCATGGCACGATGCGCCCGTCTATCTGCGCGCGGAACTCGCGCCGGGCGATGAACTTGCGGGCCCGACCATTATCATCGAACCGCACCAGACGATCGTCGTCGAGCCGGGCTGGCATGCGGAGGTGACGAAACTGGACCATGTGCTGCTCTCGCGGCGCGAGGCCAAGGCCCGCACACATGCGATCGGCACCGAGGCCGATCCCGTCATGCTGGAGATCTTCAACAATCTCTTCATGTCGATTGCCGAGCAGATGGGTTTCACCCTCGAAAAGACGGCCTATTCTGTCAACATCAAGGAGCGGCTCGATTTCTCCTGCGCGGTTTTCGACCGTGCGGGCGGGCTCGTCGCCAACGCCCCGCACATGCCGGTACATCTCGGCTCCATGGGCGCGAGCGTGCGCGCCGTGATCGAACAGAACCCGGACATGGGCCCCAGCGACGTCTTCGTCCTGAACGCGCCTTACAATGGCGGCACGCATCTCCCCGATGTAACCGTGGTCGCGCCCGTCTATGACGAGGCGGGACAGGAGCGGCTCTTCTACGTCGCGGCGCGCGGGCACCATGCCGATATCGGCGGCATCTCGCCGGGCTCCATGCCCGCACATTCGAAGAGCGTCGAGGAAGAAGGCGTGCTCATCGACAATTTCCGCCTCGTCGCGCGCGGCCGCTTCCGCGAGGCGGAGATGCGCGCGCTGCTTTCCTCAGGCCCCTTCCCTGCCCGCAACCCTGACCAGAACATCGCAGATCTTCGCGCCCAGATCGCGGCCTGCGAGAAAGGTACGCAGGAACTCCGCAAGATGGTCGCGCAGTTCGGCCTCGATGTCGTCGAAGCCTATATGGGCCATGTGCAGGATAACGCCGAGGAAAGCGTGCGCCGCGTGATCGGCAGGCTGAAAGACGCGCGCTTCGAGCAGAAGATGGATGACGGCTCGATCATCAATGTTGCGGTGACGGTCAACCGCGCCGCGCGTTCTGCAAGGATCGACTTCACCGGCACCAGTGCGACGCTTGCCTCCAATCTCAACGCTCCTTCGTCTGTCGCCCGCGCGGCCGTGCTCTATGTCTTCCGCTGCATGGTGGATGACGACATTCCGCTGAACGAAGGATGCCTCAAGCCGCTCGAGATCGTCATTCCCGAAGGTACGATGCTCTCGCCCCGTTATCCCGCAGCCGTCGTCGGCGGCAATGTAGAGACGAGCCAGGCGGTGACGGACGCGCTCTTCGGCGCATTCGGCGTCATGGCCTCCGCGCAAGGCACAATGAACAATCTCACCTTCGGTAACGCGCATTACCAGTATTACGAGACGATCTGCGGCGGCGCCGGCGCGGGGCCGGATTTCGACGGCGCTTCCGCCGTGCACACGCATATGACCAATTCGCGCCTCACCGATCCCGAAGTGCTGGAATGGCGCTTCCCTGTTCTGCTCGAAGACTTCTCGATCCGGCACGGTTCGGGCGGCGCGGGACGCCACAAAGGCGGCGACGGTGCGACGCGGAGGATCCGCTTCCGCGAGAAGATGACCGTCTCCATCCTCTCCACGCATCGCATCGTGCCGCCCTTCGGCCTTGAGGGCGGCGCGTCTGCGGCGCTCGGCGAAAATGAAATTCGTCGCGTCGATGGACGCGTGGAAGAACTGTCAGGTTCCGATCAGGTCGAACTCGAAGCGGGCGACGCCATCATCATCAGGACGCCAGGCGGCGGCGGATTTGGCCCCGCGAAAATGTGAAATGTCACGCCGCTGAGTCGATGGACGCGGGAAATATGCCGCAAGCGCGAATTGGCGCATGGCGCGCCGGGCACAGTAGCCATGCCTCGCGCGGAATCCCGCCCTTTCCTACCCATGCATTGACGCCACAATGTGGCAGCGAGAACGCAGCGGCAAATGGGCTTGCGCGCCGTCGCGGCGAGCGCAGACTTACCGCATGAACCCAGTTGCGCAACAGCACTCTCGGGAGGCCATGATGACCTTGTCCACGAAAGTCGGTTACGCAGTTACCTGCCTCGCATTCCTGTTCGTCGGCGCAATCACCTTCGGCGTCTTCTGACGCCAAGGCTCAGGCCGCCGCCTCGTCCGATCCCGGCGTGTAGTTGAGGATCGGCGCGAGCCAGCGTTCGCATTCGGCAAGCGTCATGCCCTTGCGCGCGGCGTAATCCTTCACCTGATCGCGCTCGATGCGGCCGACGCCGAAATATTCGGCCTGCGGGTGGCTGAAATAGAGGCCGCTCACCGCTGCGCCCGGCCACATGGCGAAACTCTCGGTGAGCTTGATGCCCGCCGCTTTCTCCGCATCGAGAAGATCGAAGAGCGTTCGTTTCTCGGTGTGATCGGGCTGCGCGGGATAGCCCGGCGCAGGACGGATACCCTGATACTTTTCGGCGATCATTTCCTCGTTGGAAAGCTGCTCGTCCGCCGCATAGCCCCAGAACTCGCGGCGCACGCGGGCGTGGAGATGCTCGGCAAAGGCTTCGGCAAGACGGTCCGCGAGTGCCTTGGAAAGGATCGCCTTGTAGTCGTCGTTCTTTTCCTCGAAGCGCTTCGCCACCTCTTCCTCACCATGACCTGAAGTCACGGCGAAGCCGCCGATATAGTCGGCGATACCGGCCTCCTTGGGCGCAATGAAGTCGGCAAGCGCCATGTTGGCGCGGTCGGACGTGCCTCGCGCCATCTGCTGGCGCAACGAGTGGAGAACCGTCAGGCGCTCCTTGCGGCTATCGTCGGTGTAAAGCTCGATATCGTCGGTGCCGATCTGGTTCGCGGGCCAGAAACCGATGACGGCAGATGCCTTCAGCCACTTTTCGGAGACCATCTGGGCGAGCATTTCCTGCGCGTCGTCGAACAGAGACTGCGCCGCGTCGCCCATCTTGTCGTCCTTGAGGATCTGCGGGTAATGCCCTGTGAGCTCCCAGGTGGCGAAGAAAGGCGTCCAGTCGATGAAGGGCACTAGCTTTTCGAGCGGATAGTCTTCCAGCACCCTGGTGCCGAGGAAGCTCGGCTTCTTCGGGCTATAGCCCGACCAGTCGATCTTGAGCTTGTGGGCGCGCGCGGCGTCCAGCGTCTGGCGATCGCGCGAGCTACGGGCATTGGCATGGGCCGCCGCCATCTTCGCGTATTCGTCGCGGACATCGGCGATGTATTTATCTTTCGATGTTTCCGAAATCAGGTTCGAGACGACGCCCACGGCGCGGCTCGCATCCGTCACGTAGATCGCCTGACCGCGCCTGTAGTTCGGATGGACCTTGACGGCGGTATGTATGCGGCTCGTCGTCGCGCCGCCGATCATCAGCGGAATGTCGAAGCCTTCGCGCTCCATCTCGGCGGCGACATGGCACATTTCGTCGAGGCTCGGCGTAATGAGGCCGGAAAGGCCGATGACATCGACCTTTTCCGCGCGCGCGACCTCAAGGATCTTTTGCGCGGGCACCATGACGCCGAGGTCGATCACCTCGAAATTATTGCACTGGAGAACGACGCCGACGATGTTCTTGCCGATGTCATGCACGTCGCCCTTCACCGTCGCCATGAGAATCTTGGCGGCGGCTTCCTTCTGCGTCGCGCCGGTGAGACGCTTCTCCTCTTCCATGAAGGGCATCAGATAGGCGACGGCCTGCTTCATCACGCGGGCGGATTTCACCACCTGCGGCAGGAACATCTTGCCCGAACCGAAGAGATCGCCGACGACATTCATGCCATCCATGAGGGGGCCTTCGATGACGTCGAGCGGCCGCACGGCTTCCTTGCGCGCCGCTTCCGTGTCTTCCTCGATGAAAGCGTTTATGCCCTTCACCAGCGCATGAGTCAGGCGCTCCTTCACGGGAAGTTCGCGCCAGGAAAGGTCTTCTTCTTTCTTCTTGCCCGCCTCGCCTTTGTAGCGCTCGGCGATTTCCAGCAGGCGTTCGGTCGCGTCGGGACGGCGATTAAGGATCACATCCTCGACGCGGGTGCGCAGTTCCGG
Source organism: Rhodobiaceae bacterium (assembly GCA_027352645.1). Taxonomy (GTDB): domain Bacteria; phylum Pseudomonadota; class Alphaproteobacteria; order Parvibaculales; family Parvibaculaceae; genus Parvibaculum. The sequence goes on from DAIEIL010000110.1 coordinate 4,982, forward strand.
CTCGATCTCGTCATAAATCGCGAGCTGGCCCGCATTGACGATGCCCATATCCATGCCCGCCTGAATGGCGTGGTAGAGGAAAACGGAATGCATCGCCTCGCGCACGGGCTCGTTGCCGCGGAAGGAGAAGGAAATGTTCGAGACGCCGCCCGAAACATGGGCATACGGCAGGCACTGCTTGATGCGCTTCGTGGCATCGATGAATTCGATGCCGTAGTTGTTGTGCTCCTCGATACCGGTCGCGACGGCAAAGATGTTCGGATCGAAGATGATGTCTTCCGGCGGGAAGCCGACCTTGTCGACCAGCAGATTGTAGGAACGCTCGCAGATCGCGAATTTGCGCGCCGCCGTGTCGGCCTGCCCGTCCTCATCGAAAGCCATGACAACGGCTGCCGCGCCATAGCGGCGAATCTTGCGGGCATGTTCGAGGAAAGCGTCCTCGCCTTCCTTGAGACTGATCGAATTGACGATCGCCTTGCCCTGTACGCATTTGAGACCGGCCTCGATGATCGACCATTTCGAGCTGTCGATCATGACCGGCACCCGAGCAATGTCGGGCTCGGCAGCGATGAGGTTCAGGAAAGTGACCATGGCCTGCTCGCTGTCGAGCATGCCCTCATCCATGTTGATGTCGATGATCTGGGCGCCATTGTCGACCTGCTGGCGGGCAACGGCCAGCGCCTCGTCGAAGCGGCCCTCGACGATCAGCTTTTTGAACTTCGCCGATCCGGTGACGTTGGTCCGTTCGCCGACATTGATGAAATTGGCAGAGGCGTTGGTCATTTCACTTCTTTTCTGAGCAGGCTTACGGCGCGGTGAAGGCTTCGAGACCGGAGAGGCGCAGGCGCGGCTCGACGGCAGGCGGCGTGCGCGGCTTCACGCCCTTCACCGCCTCGGCGATGGCGTGGATATGCGCGGGCGTCGTGCCGCAGCAGCCGCCTACGATGTTGACGAGACCCGAGGTCGCGAACTCGCCCACGAGATGCGACATGTGCTCGGGGCTCTCGTCATATTCGCCCATTTCGTTCGGCAAACCGGCATTGGGATGGGCGCTGACGCGCACATCGGACACGCGGGCAAGCGTGTCGATATGGGCGCGCATCTCCTTCGCGCCCAGCGCACAGTTGAGGCCGATGGAAAGCGGCTTCACATGGGAAACCGAATTCCAGAAGGCTTCCGGCGTCTGGCCCGAGAGAAGACGGCCCGACATGTCGGTGATCGTGCCCGAGATCATCACGGGCAGTTCGAAGCCAACTTCCTCGAAAACCTCATCGACAGCAAAGAGCGCCGCCTTGGCATTCAGCGTGTCGAAAATCGTTTCGACAAGGATCGTGTCGGCACCGCCTTCAATGAGGCCGCGCGTCGCTTCCTTGTAGGCGTCGCGAAGCTGATCGAAGCTGATGTTGCGGAAGCCGGGATCGCTGACCTTGGGCGAGATCGAGGCGGTGCGGTTCGTCGGCCCGAGCACGCCCGCGACATAGCAGACGCGCCCCGGCGTCTCGCTCTCGGCGATGTCGGCGGCCTGACGCGCGATGCGGGCGCTTTCGACATTCATCTCGTAGGCGACCGACTCCAGATGGTAGTCGGCCTGCGCGATGGTGGTCGCGCTGAACGTATTCGTTTCGGCAAAGTCCGCGCCCGCCCGGTAATAGGCGAGATGGATGTCGCGCAGAATGTCGGGACGCACGAGCGAGACAAGCTCGTTGTCGCCCTTGAGGTCCACCGGGTGATCCTTGAAGCGTTCGCCGCGGAAGTCCGCTTCCGTCAGCTTGTAGCCCTGGATCATGGTGCCCATGGCGCCGTCGAGCACGAGCACGCGCTCGTTGATCTCCTGTTTCAGGCGGGCGATGCGTTCATCTCTGGTCATGGCGGCGGTCCTTTCTCTCACGCGACGGGAGCGGCCACGCGCTCGGGCCGGAGCCCGATCACATGACAGATCGCGAAGGTGAGATCGGCCTGGTTCAGCGTGTAAAAATGAAAGCGGTCAAAGCCATAGGCGCGCAGGCGGTTCACCTGCTCCGCCGCGACATAGGCCGCGATGAGCTTGCGCGTCTCGAGATCGTCGTCGAGACCAATATAATAGTCGTCGAGCCATTTCGGAATGCTGGCACCGCAGCGTTCGGCCATGCGCTTCGTGCCCTTGAAATTGGTCGTCGGCATGATGCCGGGCACGATCGGGACTTCGATGCCTGCGTGCCGCACCGCTTCGAGAAAACGCGCATGGCGCTCCGTGTCGAAGGCGAATTGCGTGATGGCGCGCGTTGCGCCCGCATCGACCTTGCGCTTGAGAAGCTCGATATCCGCCTCGAAGGACGGCGATTCCGGGTGGCCTTCGGGATAGGCGCTGACGCTGACCTCGAAGCCAGCGATCTGTTTGATGCCCGCAATGAGCTCCGGCGTCGACTGATAGCCTTGCGGATGAGGCTGGTAGGCGGCGCCCAGTTCAGGCATATCGCCCCTGAGCGCCACGATATGGCGCACGCCCGCCTCCCAATAGGAGCGGATGACGTCGTTCACTTCATCACGGCTCGCGCCGACGCAGGTGAGGTGAGCCGCAGGCGTCAGCGTCGTTTCCTGCACGATGCGCTTCACCGTCGCATGGGTGCGCTCGCGTGTGGAGCCTCCTGCACCATAGGTCACGGACACGAATTCCGGGCGCAACGGCTCAAGGCGGCGAATGGCGCGCCACAGGTTCTCTTCCATCTCCGGCGTCCGGGGCGGAAAGAATTCGAAGGAAACGCTGGTCCGCGCCGCCTCTGCCTTTGTGTTCTGTCCGCTCATGCCTTTACCCCCGCCAATTGACCGCCCGTCGCGTTGCGCGCGCGGCCCACGCCAGTTTTGTGTTTATCGGCCGCGTAGATCACGACCGTGAGTTTCGCTTCCTCGCCGCCTTCTGGCGGCATGTCGCGCACTTCCTTCACTTCGAGGCCAGCCTGAGCAAGCCAGCCTCGAACCTCTTCCTCGGTGAATCCGAGGCGGCGATGCGCCTGCTCCTCGCGAAGGAAGTCGAGTTCATGAGGCGCAAAATCCGCGATCAGCAAACGCCCGCCGGGCTTGAGCACGCGGGCGGCCTCCGCGACGGCCGCCGCCGGATCGTCGAGATAATGGAGCACCTGATGCAGGGTCACCAGATCGGCAGTCTCGTCCTGTAGCGGCAGATCGTAGAGATCGCCCTGCCGCACCGAGCAGTGATCGACGCCCGCCTATTCGAGATGCGTGCGCGCCAGCCCGAGCATTTCGGGGCTCAGATCGATGCCGATGCCCGTTTCAGCCCCGGCGCCGATGAGTTCGAGAATCCGGCCCGTGCCGGTCCCCAGGTCGACCAGTGTTCCCGTCCGATGGACCGAGGCAAGTTCAAGCAGCGCCTCCTCGACCTTCGCTTCCGGCACATGGAGAGACCGGATCCGGTTCCACTGTTCGGCATTGGCGCTGAAGAAGGCTCCGGCTCGTTCGGCGCGAAGTGTGCGGACAGCTTCCAGCCGCTCCATGTCCCGCGCCACCGTCGGATCGCCGGCAGGCACAAGGCCGGTGAGGAGCGCCGCAAGACGTGCGCCCTGCCCCTCGCGTGCCCGGCGATAGAAGACCCAGCTCCCCTCGCGGAAGCGATCCAGCAGGCCCGCCTCGCACATCAGCTTCAGGTGGCGGCTGACCCTGGGCTGGCTCTGGCGGAGGATCTGGGTGAGCTCGGTGACGGTGAGTTCGCTCTTGGCCAGGATGGCGAGCAGGCGCAGCCGGGTTGGCTCTCCCGCCGCTCTCAAACCTGTCAGAAGCTCTTCCATGCCGCGTCACCACCGATGAATTTCGAGATTATATAAACATATCTTTATGTGTTCTCAACACCAAAACGCGCCGCTTCGCACCGCATCATTTCGGCAACACAGGTGAGCCAACTATTCTGTGGTAACGGGGGGTTAGCTGGTTAACGAAGATTCACTGTGATAATTAAAGTGCCACATGAGAATGTCTGCCTATGCCGCACACCTGAGGCGACGGCGTTCATGAGGTGTTAAGCGGAATGCTTAATATTTTAATCGGACATTGGAACCGGGCTGCGGCAACAGAGATTTAACCCAAGCCTGCAAGCGTCCTGACGCCGAGGCTTTAAGCCCGGTGAATGCAGGGCTGTTGCAAGCGAGCGGGCTGCTCGTGCCGAAAAAAGAAGTGGGGATATGATGACGGTACTCGCGAGGATGGCGAACGCAGGCACCAAGACGGCATGCATCATGTTGGCTTTCGCGCTCGCAGGCTGCGCAACGCGTCCCGATGCTTCGAACCCGGCAGCGGTGAAGGCTTACGAAGAGACCAACGATCCCATCGAGCCGCTGAACCGCTACTTCTTCGAGGTCAATCGCTTCCTCGACATCATCATCCTCAAGCCTGTGGCGACCTGGTATCAGGGCGTCGTGCCGGATCCGGCGCGCGACGGCGTTCGCCACTTCATGGACAATCTGGACTCGCCGGTCATCCTCGCCAACGACTCGCTTCAGGGCGAATGGGACCGCGCGGGCACGACCGCCTCGCGCTTCGGCATCAACACCACCATCGGCGTTCTCGGCCTCTTCGATCCGGCGACCGGCATGGGCTATCCGAAGCATGACGAAGACTTCGGCCAGACGCTCGCGACCTGGAACACGCCGGAAGGCCCCTATCTCTTCCTGCCGATCCTTGGGCCCAAGCCGCCCCGCGACCTGGCCGGCTATGCGGTGGACCAGTTCTTCGACCCGCTCACCTATATCTACTGGAATGGTCCGTACACCGTTCCCGTCGCGCGCTTCGTCGTGAACGGCGTCGACGTCCGGTCGCGCAACCTCAAGACGCTCGATCAGATTGAACGCACGTCGGTCGACTACTACGCCACGATCCGCAGCCTCTATCGCCAGACGCGCGCCAACGAGATTGCCAACGGCAATGTATCGAACGAGAAGCTTCCCGACATCGAGAACCTAAATTTCGACACAAACGAACCGCAGTCTGTCGCTCCTGCTAAATAAGAGCGATGCCGCCGTTCGGTATTGGCGTTGACGCCACAATTTAGCTTCGCGTTTCGTCTGCAGGAGACCAGGCCATGAGCCCCCTTAACTTCATGCGATCCGCAGTCGCACCGGTTGCGTTCTGCGTCGCTCTTCTTACGTCCGTCGTCGGATCGCTTCCAGCTCAAGCTGCAAACGCCGACCCCGCCGCCGAGGCGTGGGTGTCGAATGTTTCCCAGCAGGCCATCAAGATCATCAGCGACAAGAGCCTCGACCGCACCGGTCGGGAAGCGCAGTTCGCCGCTCTTCTCGATACCAATGCCGACATGCAGCGCATCGCCGCCTTCTGCCTCGGCCAGTTCCTGCGCACACCCTCGCCCGATCAGAAGAACGAATACATCAAGCTCTTCGACAACTTCGTGGTGAAGGTCTATGTGACCCGCCTGTCGGACTATCATGACGAAAAGCTCGTCATCACCGGTTCGCAGCTCAAGGGCGACACTCAGGCGCTGGTGCAGAGCCAGATCAACTTCACCAATGGTCGCGAGCCGGTGAAGGTCACGTGGTGGCTGCTGAAGAAGGATGGCGGCTACAAGCTCTTCGACGTCAATGTCGTCGGCGTCTGGCTTGCCCAGGAGCAGCGCTCCGCCTTCACATCCGTCATCAACAATCACAATGGCGACTTCGGCGCGCTTCTCGATCACCTGAAGCAGCAGATCGCCGATGCCGAGAACGGCAAGCTTCCCACGACGGCGGCGACCACGGCGCAGTAAGCGCCCAAGCGGTTCAAAGCAAAACGGCGCAGGAAGAAATTCCCGCGCCGTTTTTGTTTTTGAGGCAGAAAGGATCAACGGCTGAAGCGCTTGTACTTGATCCGGTGCGGGATCTCCGCCTGCGGCCCGAGACGACGCTTCTTGTCTTCCTCATATTCCTGATAGTTGCCCTCGAACCATTCGACATGGCTGTCGCCTTCGAAGGCGAGCATATGCGTGGCAATACGGTCGAGGAACCAGCGATCGTGGCTGATGACGATGGCGCAGCCCGCGAAGGCGACCAGCGCATCTTCAAGCGCACGCAACGTGTCGACGTCGAGATCGTTGGTCGGTTCGTCGAGGAGCAGAAGATTCGCGCCCGACTTCAGCATCTTGGCGAGGTGAACGCGGTTGCGCTCGCCGCCCGAAAGAACGCCGACCTTCTTCTGCTGATCGCTGCCCTTGAAGTTGAACGCGCCGACATAGGCGCGGCTCGGCATTGTGATCTTGCCGAGTTCGATGATGTCGGTACCGCCGGAGATTTCCTCCCAGACGTTCTTGTTCGGGTCGAGATCGTCACGGCTCTGGTCGACATAGCCCATAACGACAGTATCGCCGACCTTCAACGTGCCGCTGTCGGGCTTGTCCTGCCCGGTGAGCATGCGGAACAGCGTCGTCTTGCCGGCGCCGTTCGGGCCGATGACGCCGACAATGCCGCCGGGCGGAAGCTGGAACGAGAGATCGTCGATCAGCAGCCTGTCGCCGAAGGCCTTGGTGAGGTGATCGGCCTCGACCACGACGCCGCCGAGACGTGGCCCCGCCGGAATAACGATCTGGGCCTTGCCGTCCGTCTGGCGTCCGGCTTCGGCGAGCAGGTCATCATAGGCGCGGATACGCGCCTTGCTCTTCGCCTGACGCGCCTTGGGGCTCTGCCGGATCCATTCGAGTTCTCGGGCGAGCGTGCGCTGCGTCGCCTCGTCCTGCCGGCCTTCCTGTTCGAGCCGCTTCTGCTTCTGGTCGAGCCAGGACGAGTAATTGCCCTCATAGGGAATGCCCGAACCGCGATCGAGTTCGAGAATCCAGCCCGTCACGTTGTCGAGGAAGTAGCGGTCATGGGTGACGAGGACGACGGTGCCCTTGTATTCCTTCAGATAGTTCTGAAGCCAGGAAACCGACTCTGCGTCGAGATGGTTGGTCGGTTCGTCGAGCAGCAGAAGATCGGGGCCTTCGAGCAGCAGCTTGCAGAGCGCCACGCGGCGCTTCTCGCCGCCCGAGAGCTTGGATACGTCCGCATCGCCTTCGGGGCAGCGCAGCGCGTCCATGGCCATTTCGACCTGGCTGTCGAGATCCCAGAGGTTCTGCGCGTCGATGATGTCCTGAAGCCTGGACATCTCGTCGGCCGTCTCGTCGGAATAATTGACGGCGATCTCGTTGTAGCGGTCGATCAGCGCCTTCTTTTCCTTCACACCGTCCATGACGTTGCCAAAGACGTCCTTGGCGGGATCGAGCTGCGGCTCCTGTGCGAGATAGCCGACGCGCGCACTTTCAGCCGCCCAGGCCTCGCCGGTGAAATCCTTGTCGACGCCCGCCATGATCCTGAGCAGCGTCGATTTACCGGCACCGTTAAGACCGACAACGCCGATCTTGACGCCCGGCAGAAAGGACAGACGGATGTCTTTCAGGACCTGCTTTCCGCCCGGATAGGTCTTGGACAGGCGGTCCATGACATAGACATATTGATAGGAAGCCATGCG
>DAIEIL010000111.1 GCA_027352645.1 Rhodobiaceae bacterium
GAGTCCCTCCGCGCCTGCCATCTTTCCTTCTCTCCACCCCATAAATCGCCGTCCGCAAAGGCTCGAACAGCTTTATGGCTGCTTCGTGCAGGCGGATTGCGACTTTCCGCATTGACGAGTTCAATGAACGAGGGCGAAATGCTGCGCTTGGGCGGGCCCACGGAATTGCGGGTGCGGCCGAAGAAAATAAAAAAGGCAGGGTGTCCGGCGATCCGGTGCCTCGGGAGGAGCCGGCAGGCGGAATTTGATCCGGGCCGGGAATGTCTAACAAATGTTCGGGGTTTCCCATGACGAATGGAAGTGTGACGCGCCATACGGATGAGGTGCGCTCTGGCGCGGGACTTCGGGCGCTGACGCTGCTGTCGGCAGGCGCGCTTGTGGCGCTGAGCCTCGCGCTTTCGAGCCCGCTTCGCGCCGAGACGGCGGCCCCGGCGGCCCCCGCTGCGGCGGGAACGGCGGCGCCTGCTGCACCTGCCGCGACCGGTACGGCAACGACTGTCGAGCCCGCCCCCGGCGCTCAGGGGCCACTTGCCGAGACGGCGGCGGAGCCGGTCTCCAATCCCTACGGCCTCGCCGCGCTCTGGGCACAGGGCGATTTGGTGGCGAAAGTCACGTTGCTCATCCTCGCGCTGATGTCGATGGGCAGCTGGTACATCCTCTTCACCAAGCTCTGGGAACAGCGCGGTCTCTTCGCGCAAGGCCGCGCGGCCCAGAAGAGCTTTGCCAAATCCCCAGGCCTCAAGGATGCGACGGAGGCCCTTGCGAAGAATTCGGCCTTCCGAGCGGTAGCCGAACAGGGGATCGCAGCCGCGGAGCAGCATGGCCGCGGCCTTGCCGCGCAGGTGAGCCTGATCGATTGGACCACTGCAGCGCTCAACCGCGGCATCGACGGCGTCGCGGCAGGGCTTCAGGGTGGCCTTGCCTTTCTCGCCACGGTCGGATCGACGGCGCCCTTCATCGGCCTCTTCGGTACGGTCTGGGGCATCTATCACGCGCTGATCCAGATCGGCCTTGCGGGTCAGGCCTCGATCGACAAGGTCGCAGGCCCCGTCGGCGAAGCGCTCATCATGACGGCCATCGGCCTTGCGGTCGCCGTTCCGGCGGTGCTCGGTTACAACTGGCTCATTCGCCGCAACAAGGCGGCGCTCGATCAGGTGCGGCGCTTTGCGACGGAAGTCGAGACGCGTCTGCTGACAAAGGTCTGAGAAAGCGGCGAGAGGGCGCGGGCTTTTCCCGCGCCTTCGTCGGGCAGTCGGGTTGACGTTCAGGAATTGACGACATGGCGATGAATATTGGCAGTAGCGGAGACGAGGACGACGTCATTTCCGCGATCAACACGACGCCGCTGGTGGACGTGATGCTGGTGCTGCTCATCATCTTCCTCATCACCATTCCCGTCGCGATCCAGACCGTGCCGGTCGATCTGCCCAAGGCGTCGAATGTGGCGACGCAGACCAAGCCCGAAAACGTGGTCGTGGCAGTGGATCGCGCGGGCGGGGTTTACTGGAACAGCGAAAAAATGGCCGACAATGCGGCGCTGCTCACGAAGATCGAGGAAGCGGCGCGGAAGCAGCCGCAGCCCGAGATCCATGTGCGCGGCGACAAGGATGCCCGCTTCGAATTCATCGGCAAGGTGATCGTCGATTGTCAGCGCGGCGGCATCGAAAAGGTCGCCTTCATCACCGAGCCCGACCGCAGCACGGCACAATAGGAGTTGCAGACGATGGCCATGAACATCGGCGGCGGCAGAGACGACGAGCCCATGATGGAGATCAACACGACGCCGTTGATCGACGTGATGCTCGTGCTTCTGGTGATGCTCATTATCACCATTCCGATCCAGACCCATGCCGTGAAGCTCGACATGCCGCGCAACGTGCAGGCGCCGAAGCAGGAGCCGAAGGTGGTCGATCTCGAACTCGATTTCGACGGCACCGTCTTGTGGAATGGTGTTGCGGTGCCGGATACGGCAAAGCTCGACGAATATCTCAGATCGGCGGCGGCAGAGACGCCACAACCCGAAATTCATCTCAAGCCCAGCCGGCTGGTCAAATACGATTATGTGGCCCGGGTGCTGGCGGCTGCGCAGAGGCTCGGCGTCACCCGCATCGGCTTCGTCGGCAACGAACAATATATGGACTAGGCCGCACAGGCCCTTGTTCATCGAAACGTCGCGGTTAATATGTGAAATGGGAGGAGTTTCGCGCCGGACTTTCCGGCGTCAATGCCGGAGGCTCCATGGCGCAAGGCCCGAAACAACCAGCCCGTAAACGCCCCGCGCTCAAGGCGTCGAAGCGCAATCCGCGAAAACTCCTCGATGACGTGCCGCCCGCCGTTCCCGCGGCATCGCGCCGTCCCGCACCCGATCCTCTGGCCGCGCATCGTCACAATTGGTCGAGCCTCGACCGGCTGCTGCGGGCGACGGTCGCGCAATCGACGTTCGGCATCTCACCCGCCAGCGCCGGTCTCGCCGCCCTCGACTGGGCTCTGCATCTGGCAAGCTCGCCCGGCAAGCAACAGGAACTCACCACCAAGGCGGTGACCAAGACCGCGCGGCTCGCGACCCACGCCGCGCAGAGCGTGGGCGGCAAGAAGACGGAAGCCTGCATCGAGCCTTTGCCGCAGGACCACCGCTTCGACAATCCTGCATGGAGCAAGCCGCCCTTCGACAGCCTCTATCAGGGCTTCCTGCTGACACAACAATGGTGGCATGTCGCGACGACGGAGGTGCGCGGCGTCGACCGCCATCACGAGAATGTCGTTTCGTTCATGGCGCGCCAGGCGCTCGACATGATGTCGCCTTCGAACAACATTCTGACCAATCCGGTCGTGTTGAAAAAGACGCTGGAAACCGGCGGGCAGAACCTGCTGCAAGGCGCGATGAACCTGGCGGACGACCTGCAGCGCGGGCTCAGGAGGCAGGGGCCTGCGGGCGCCGAGGCCTTCCAGCCGGGCGAGACGGTGGCGGTAACGCCGGGCGAGGTCATCTTCCGCAATCGCCTGATCGAACTCATCCAGTACAGGCCGACGACGGAAAAGGTTGGCGCCGAGCCGATCCTGATCGTGCCCGCATGGATCATGAAGTATTACATTCTCGATCTGTCGCCGCAGAACTCGCTCGTCAAATATCTCGTCGATCGCGGCCATACCGTCTTCATGATCTCGTGGAAGAATCCGGACGCCGAAGATCGGGATCTCGGCATGGACGATTATCTGAAACTCGGCATTCTCGATGCCGTCGACGCCGTTCGCGCCGTGGTGCCGGAGCGGCAGATCAATGCCGTGGGCTATTGCCTCGGCGGCACGCTGCTATCGATTGCCGCCGCGTGGCTTGCCCGCGATGGCGACGGACCGTTCAACAGCGTTACGCTTTTTGCCGCCCAGACCGATTTCACGGAAGCGGGCGAGCTTCTTCTTTTCGTCGACGAAAGCCAGCTTGCGCTGCTCGAAGATCTTATGTGGGACAAGGGGTTCCTCGATACCAAGCAGATGGCGGGCGCCTTCCAGATGTTGCGTTCACGCGATCTCGTCTGGTCGCGCGCGGTGCAGGAATATCTGCTCGGCGAGCGCGAACCGATGAACGATCTCATGGCGTGGAATGCCGACGCGACGCGCATGCCCTATCGCATGCATAGCGAATATCTGCGCCGCCTCTTTCTCGACAATGAGCTTTTCGAAGGCCGCTTCACGGCGCTCGGCGTGCCTGTGGCATTGACGGATATTCGCGCGCCGATCTTCGCCGTCGCGACCGAGACGGACCATGTCGCCCCCTGGCGCTCTGTCTACAAGATCAACCTGATCGCGGATACGGATGTGACTTTCGTGCTCACGAGCGGGGGGCACAATGCGGGCATCGTCAGTGAGCCGGGCCATCCGCATCGGCGCTACCGCCTCGCGCATCGAAACGCCGCGGACAAGCATGTCGATCCCGAGCGCTGGGTGGAGGTGACGCCGGCAAGCGATGGGTCGTGGTGGCCGGCATGGGTGGACTGGCTCGAAGCGCATGGTGGCGAGAAGGTCGCGCCACCCGCCATGGGCGCGGCCGAATATCCGCTGCTCGAACCGGCGCCGGGCCTTTACGTGAAACAGGGCTGATCGCCGCCGGAGTCCTTGCGGCGCCAAAAATGCCGGCAGCCCGTCCGTTTCTGGCGAGCAATAATTCTTACGTTTTCGGCCGCCCTCGTTCTACTCTCCCGGCAAGAGCCGCAAAGGCACCGGAACATGGGAGGGAACGATGGAAAAGCCGCAGGCGAATGCGCCCAAAGAGGCGAGCGAGGCGACCTGCTATGCGCATGGCCACTTGCATGGCCATTTGCCGAAGGAAACGAGTGAGGATTTCGAGCTCGCACGGCGCGGTTTCATCGACACGATCCCCGATGCGAAATCGCTGAACGAGGCAGGTTTTCCCGTCTGGGACATGTCGACCTTTTCCTTCATCGAGGAAGGTAGCCCCGCGCCCGCGACCGTCAATCCGAGCCTCTGGCGGCAGGCGCAGCTCAATTCGATCCATGGCCTCTTCAAGGTCACGGAAGGCATCTATCAGGTGCGCAATTTCGACCTCTCGAACATCACCATCATCGAGGGCGAGACGGGCATCATCGTCATCGATCCGCTGATCTCGTCGGAGACGGCGCGGACGTCGCTCGCGCTCTATCGCGAGCATCGTGGGGAGCGGCCCGTCGTTGCGGTCATCTACACCCATTCCCATGTCGATCATTATGGCGGCGTCAAAGGCGTGTTGAGCGATGAAGATCTCGCGCGAGGCGACATTCGCATCATCGCCCCGGAAGGCTTCCTCGAAGAGGCGGTGAGCGAGAACGTGCTGGCTGGCAATGCGATGGGCCGCCGGGCGACCTATATGTATGGCGCGTTGCTCCCGCGCGGGCCCAAGGGCCATGTCGATTCAGGTCTCGGCAAGACCGTCTCGCTCGGTCAGGTGAGCCTCGTGCCGCCGAACGAGATCATCACCAGGACGGGCGAGACGCTGACTGTCGATGGCGTCGAGATCGTCTTTCAGTTGACGCCGGACTCCGAGGCGCCGGCGGAGATGAACTTCTTCTTTCCGCAGATGAAGGCGCTCTGCATGGCGGAGAACTGCTCCTGCCATATGCATAATCTCTACACGCCGCGCGGGGCGCAGGTGCGCGACGCGAAGTCGTGGAGCCATTATATCGACGAAGCCATCGATATTTTCGGTGGCAAGACGGAAGTGCTTTTCGCAAGTCACCATTGGCCGCGCTGGGGCCGCGATGTCGCCATCGCCTTCCTCGCAAAGCAGCGCGACATGTACAAATATGTTCATGACCAGACGCTGCGTCTCGCGAACCAC
>DAIEIL010000104.1 GCA_027352645.1 Rhodobiaceae bacterium
ACCGCCCGGCCCCGGCATTCCGCCCGAACCGTTTTGCGTCTCACCGGCATTCGGCTCCCGCTCCGCATCGCCTTGTTGCTGCGCTGCGGCTTCGGACTTCGCCTTGAATTGGTCGAAGGCGAAATAGCGGTCGAACGTGTCGCGGAATGCCTGCTTCTCGTCCTCGGTCTTCGCCAGCACCTGGCTCAGCGCGTGGCGCAAAATCTCGCGCTCGCCGAGCCCGACGAGATCGACCACGCGCCCGGCATCGATCGATTCCGAGGTCGAAACCCGGACATCGGCCGCCCTGAGCGCGCGTATGAAATCACCGAGGACTTCGGTCATGATGCGCTCTCCGGCCTGAACTCGATGCCGGGCAGATCCACTTCGCGGATGAAGCCCTTCTCAAAATAAGGAGCAATCCGCCGCCACTCCGCGAGAATTTCTTCCCGCAATTCGACATGATCGTCCCATCGCTCTCTCGGCACATCATGGTAGTGGATCGGCACGAGCATCTTCCTCACCTCTGGCCAATGCCGATGCAATGTCATGAGATAGCGACGGGAGGTCCGGAATTTGCCAATCGCGATGACGCTAGACAAATTCCTAATTCCGAACTCCGCTTCCAGAACCGGTAACGAGAATTTGACATTCTCGCCCGTATTCGTCGCGCGCTGCTCCAGAGTGATGCACCCCTTGGGGATTCCTCGCGCAACGAGCAAGCCAGCCATGACGGCCGCTTCGGTCCGCGTATCGCCAGGCGTAAGACCGCCAGTCACATGCACACGCGGAAAATATCCCTCATGCCAAAGCCGCGCGGTCTCGTCGCAGAATTTCTCGACACCGTGGCGCGTTCCAAAAACGAAGCCCAAATCAGCAGGCTCCAGCTCGGTGCGCACCAGCAGATAAGAATTGATGGCGTCGATGAGTTTCTGGTCGAGCTTTGCCACTTGCATGACCTCTAGGGCGCGACCTGTAGAGCCTTCGTCGTCAGTGCATTAATCTCGGAATCCACGTTCTCGATATCGTCCTGGAACTTCAGCAGCACGTTGAGCGTGTCGCGCACGAGTTCGGCATCGAGTTCGCGCGCATGAAGCAGAACCAGCGTGCGCGCCCAGTCGATGGTCTCGCTCACCGCCGGCAGCTTCTTGAGGTCGAGCGTGCGCAGGCCCTGCACGAAGGCGACGAGCTGATTGCGCAGGCGTTCTTCCACTTCCGGCACGCGGGCGCGAATGATGCGCTGTTCGAGCTCCGTGTCCGGGAACGGAATATAGAGATGCAGGCAGCGCCGCTTCAGCGCGTCGCCGATCTCGCGCGAATTGTTCGAGGTCAGGAAGACGATGGGCGTCGTCCGCGCCTTGATCGTACCGAGTTCCGGAATCGATATCTGATAGTCGGAGAGAATTTCGAGCAGAAAGGCTTCGAACTCGTCATCCGACTTGTCGAGCTCGTCGATGAGAAGCACAGCGCCGCCCGGCTGCCACAAGGCCTTCAGCAGCGGACGCGGCTCCAGAAACTCTTCGTTGAAAAACGTGTCGTCGAACTCGTGCAGACGCGAGATGGACTCCTTCAGCCCCTGCGCGCCGGACATGAGGTCGCCGAGCTTCTCCTTCAGCACCTGCGTATAGAGAAGCTGTTTGCCGTATTTCCACTCATAAAGGGCCTTCGCCTCGTCGAGCCCTTCATAGCACTGAAGGCGAATGAGCGGCTTGCCGAGAAGCTCTGCCGTCGCCTTGGCGAGTTCGGTCTTGCCGACGCCGGGAGGTCCTTCGACCAGCAATGGCTTCTGCAGCCGCTCGGCCAGAAAGATGGAGGTCGCGATCTGGTTGTTGCAGATATAGCCGCTGCGCTCGAAACCCTGCCGGATGGCCGCGATCTGCGACGGCGCATCGCCGTTCACGTCTGGAACTACCTTGTTCAACACTGTCCAGGGGGTTAAAGCGCCCCCTTCCCTGTTTGCGTTTCCTGTTGGTTGCGAGACTACCACAAGGCGGCAAAGCAAGGACAAGCCGAAAGCATGCAACAGGTCCTGCGCGAACGGCTGACGCGAGGGAAGGCTCAGCCGCGCGCCAGTTGATCGAGAAGCCATATCTGATGCTGATGGATCGCGGCTTCCAGATGGCTCAACCGCGCAGGACCCGCCGTTCGGCTCTTCAGCCCCTTCGTCGCCCCCTCACAAGCGGCGATGTCCTCGGTATGAACGGCGAAAGTCGCCTGGCGGAAGAGATCCTTCAGCACTTCGACATCCGGCACATCGAGCGATTTCGGATGGACGAGCAGATAGGCTGTGAGCCTGAACTCTTCGACGCTCCTGATCTCCATGCGGTAGTAGATGAGCGAGTCCGCCAGCACCGCGAATATATGCGCAGGGAACACATTGAAGACCGAGAAGCCGCGCCGCGCCTTGTCGGGAATGCCATCGAGCGGCGGGAACAGCGTTGCCGAAAGCTCGTCTCCCTTGTGAGGAATGCGAAGCACCGCATAGGGCCCCGCCGCCGGATCGATCGTCGTATCCGCGCCCGGATAGTCGCGCTCGAAGGTTTCGGGGTGGATGGCGAAGTGGTGATAGGCCTCCATGAAATTGTCGACCAGCGTCTTCCAGTTGAAAGCCTGATCGAATTCCACGCGGCCGATGATCTCCATCTCGTCCATTTTCCAGGGTGCCAATTCCTGCGCGAGAGGCTGCAGTTGGGGTTCCAGAGGTGCGGCCTTGCCATCGAGATTGACGAAGATGATGCCCTGCCAGACCTCGCAACCGAAATTGGGCAATGAGCAATTCTTGCGATCGAAATCAGCCGCCTCGTCCATAAGCGGCGCGGCCATCAGCGATCCGTCGAGCGCATAGGTCCATTTGTGATAGGGGCATGAGAAGGTGCCTGTATTGCCTGCTCCCTCCACCACCGTCATCCAGCGATGGCGGCAAACGGCAGAAAGGGCCCGCACCACGCCGTCACGTCCGCGCACGATGACGAGAGGTTCGCCCGCGAGATCGAAGCGGAAATAATCGCCCGGATTGGGAATTTCCGCGACATGACCGACCGAATACCAGTTGCGGCGGATGACACGCTCCATCTCGGCCGCGAAGATTTACGGCGAGGTATAGAACTCGGGCGGCAGCGTCGAGGCTTCCGCAAGCGGCTTCAGCACGGATGCGCGCCCGGCCGGCAATGCCTCCTCGATATTTTTCGACCTCATGGCTCGCCCCCATTATTTCGACCGATCGGTCGAAATAATGGGTATGCCAACCCGCGCTGTCAATGGAGGCTGTTCATGCCTGACCTTCGAAGTCCGCGACCTCGCGCCGCACGGCCTCCAGACTCATGCGCGGCGCCAGCACACCCCGGACGAGCAGCAACGCCACTTCCTCCGCGGTTGCCGCAATGCGCGCCGCATCTTTCCGCTCTGCCCATGTGATCGAATATTCGGTCGCGGCGATCATGGCCTTTGCCACCACGTCCTTGTCGCAGAGCAGGAACTCGCCCACTGCCCCACCCCGCTTCAGCCGCGCCCCGATCCAGGTGACGAGCCTGTTCCGATCCGCCCAGAAAGCTTTCATCCGGGGATCGTCAAGGTCGCCATGATTGATGAGCCATGTGCAGTCGTAGGGCGCGGCGCAGAGCTGCGCGACGTCGAAGCGCAGGTAAAGATAGAGCCGGGCCGCCTCCGAAAGCGCCGCCCGGCCGAGCCGCCTCTGCATGGCAAGCGCAGGCGCGAGAACGCCCTCGATCATCGCATGGACGATCTCTTCCTTCGACCGGAAGTAATAATAGAGCGAGGCCTTCTGGAGCCCGGCCTCCGCCGCGATTTCGCGCACCGAGGCCCCGGCGATACCCTTGGCCCGGAAGAGCCGGGCCGCCGCCTCTATGATGTCTCGCCGCGCGTCGTCGGAGGGTGGAAGCGCACTAGCCCTCGGGCGGCCTGCGCCACTCCGGACCCCGGCCTGTGCATTTTCTAACGTCCCGCTCACAACCAATCCCACCCTTGCCGCTTTATCCCCCCGCCATTGGGCTATAGGGTACCACATCCAAAAATCTGCTCGCAGAAGCAACCACCAGAA
This sequence comes from Rhodobiaceae bacterium, assembly GCA_027352645.1. GTDB lineage: Bacteria > Pseudomonadota > Alphaproteobacteria > Parvibaculales > Parvibaculaceae > Parvibaculum. Next base: position 4,037 of record DAIEIL010000104.1, read on the forward strand.
ACGTCTCAGGGAGAGCCCCATGACAGCCATCAACGAAGTCGGCGATCTGACCATCGAGGGAGATGTCGGCGTCCTGACGCTGAATTCCCCGCCCGTGAACGCGCTCTCGGCGCCCGTCCGCACGGCCATCAATGACGGCATCAAGGCGGCGATCGAGAACCCCGCCGTCAAGGCCGTCGTCCTCATCTGCGACGGCCGGACCTTCATCGCCGGCGCCGACATCACCGAATTCGGCAAGGCTCCCTCGGGCCCCAGCCTCTTCGACGCGCAGGCCATGATCGAGAATGCGCCGAAGCCCGTCATTGCCGCGATCCACGGCACGGCGCTTGGCGGCGGCCTCGAAGTCGCCCTGACCTGCCATTACCGCGTGGCCGTTCCTTCGGCGAAATGCGGCCTGCCGGAAGTCAATCTCGGCCTGCTGCCGGGCGCGGGCGGCACGCAGCGCCTGCCCCGCATCGTCGGCGCCGAAAAGGCGCTCGAAATGATGACGGCCGGCAGCCATGTCGGCGCCAAGGCCTGCAAGGAAATGGGCCTCGTCGACGAGCTGGTCGAGGAAGGCAAGCTCCGTGAAGGCGCCATCGCCTTTGCGAACAAGATCGTCGCCGAGAAGCGCCCGCTGAAGAAGGTGCGCGACCTCAACGACAAGGTCGCGGCCGATCGCGGCCATCCCGAAATCTTCGCGAATTTCCGCAAGGCGAATGCCCGCAAGTTCCGCGGCTTCCTCGCGCCGGAATACAACATCCAGTGCATCGAAGCGGCCGTGAACCTGCCCTTCGACGATGGCATCAAGGTCGAGCAGAAGCTCTTCCGCGAACTCATCACCGGCACGCAGTCGGCCGCGCAGCGCTATGTCTTCTTCGCCGAGCGTCAGGTCTGGAAGCTGCCGGACGTTCCCGCCGACACGCCCACGATCCCCGTTGCCAAGGTCGGCGTCATCGGCGCAGGCACGATGGGCGGCGGCATCTCGATGAACTTCCTCAATGCGGGCGTTCCCGTCACCATCGTCGAGACGAAGCAGGAAGCGCTCGATCGCGGCATCGCCACGATCCGCAAGAATTACGAGAACACGGCGAAGAAGGGCCGCCTGACGCAGGACGATGTCGAGAAGCGCATGTCGCTCCTCACCGGCACGCTCTCGCTCGAAGCGCTTGCCGATGTCGACCTCGTGATCGAAGCCGTGTTCGAGAACATGGAAATCAAGAAGGACATTTTCGGCAAGCTCGACCGGATCGTGAAGCAGGGTGCGATCCTCGCGACCAACACCTCGGCGCTCAACATCGACGAGATCGCGACCGCGGTGAAGCGCCCCGAAGCCGTCATCGGTCTTCACTTCTTCTCGCCCGCGAACGTCATGAAGCTTCTCGAAGTCGTGCGCGCCGACAAGACCTCGAAGCCCGTCATCGCGACCTCGATGCAGATCGCCAAGAAGATCGGCAAGATCGCCGCACTCGTCGGTGTCTGCCCCGGCTTCGTCGGCAACCGCATTCTGGCCCAGCGCCAGCGCGAAGCGCAGAAGCTTATCCTTGAAGGCGCGATGCCCTGGGATGTGGACCGCGTTCTCTATGACTTCGGCTTCCCCATGGGCCCGTTCGCCATGTCGGATCTCGCCGGTCTCGACATCGGCTGGTCGAAGGAGAAGTCGACCGGCTCGACCATCCGCGAAGTGCTCTGCGAGATGGATCGCCGCGGCCAGAAGACGGGCTCCGGCTTCTACGACTATGACGAGAACCGCAATGCGAAGCCGTCGCCCGTCGTCGAGAAAATCATTCTCGATTTCGCCGCGAAGCAGGGCATCAACCGCCGCACGATTTCCGATCAGGAGATCCTTGAGCGTTGCGTCTATCCGATGATCAATGAAGGCGCGAAGATCCTCGAAGAGAGCAAGGCCATCCGTGCGTCCGACATTGATATCGTCTGGATCAACGGTTATGGCTGGCCGGTCTATCGCGGCGGCCCGATGTTCTATGGCGACACCGTCGGCCTCGACAAGGTGCTGGCGAAGATGAAGGAATTCCAGGCGCAGATGGGCGACGACTTCAAGCCCGCCGCCCTTCTGGAAAAGCTCGTCGCCGAAGGCAAGAAGTTCCAGAGCCTCTGAAGGCCAACACAATAGCGGGGCGGCTCAGGCCGCCCCGTTTTCGTTTCGGGAGGGACACATGAACAGACACGAAGAACTCATCCGCAATTTCGTCGACGCGTGGCCAAGCCTCGACGTCGATGCCATCGTCGATTACTTCGCGGAAGACGGCATTTATCACAACATGATGATCGACCCTGTGCAGGGACGCGCTGGCCTCACCGCCTTCATCGGCGCCTTCCTCAATGGATGGAGCGACGTGAAGTGGGACATTCTCAACATCGCCTCGGCCGGCAATCTCGTCTTTGCCGAGCGCGTCGATCATTTCAAGGTCGGCGGTAAGCCGGTAGACCTTCCCTGCTGCGGCGTCTTTGAAATCGAGAACGGCAAGATCAAGGCCTGGCGCGACTATTTCGACATGGGCACCTATATGAAGGCTCTGGCCTGAAGCGCGAGGGAGGACCGACCATGACCATTCGCCTGCATGAACTCGTCAACAAGGACGGGCGCGCGCTCAGCCCCTTCGTCTGGCGCATCAAATATGCGCTGGCGCATAAGGGCCTTGCTTATGAAACGGCGCCTGTCGGTTTCATCGGTATTCCGAAGCTCTGCGGCGGCAAGTTCAAAACCGTGCCGATCATCGAGGATGGCGACAAGACCGTCTGCGACAGCTGGGCGATTGCCGATTATCTCGACGAGACCTATACCGTGCGGCCCCTCTTCTCCTCCCCGCAGGAACGCGCCATGGTGCGGTTCTTCGATGGCTGGTTCGGCCTCGAAGTGATGAACCGCATGTTCCAGATTTGCGTGCTCGACATCCATGATCACGCGCGGCCAGAGGACCAGCCCTATTTCCGCGAAAGCCGCGAAAAGCGCCTCGGCGGAAAAACGCTGGAGCAATTTGTCGAAGGCCGCGAGCAGAAGCTCCCGGAACTGCGCCACGCGATGCGTCCGATGCGTGCGGCACTCGCCAATGCACCGTTCCTCGGCGGCGACCAGCCCAACTACGCCGATTACATCGCGCTTGGCGGCTTCCTCTGGGCCGGCGCAATCTGCACCCTGCCCATTCTCGAAAAG
>DAIEIL010000105.1 GCA_027352645.1 Rhodobiaceae bacterium
GAGGTGCTCGACCTGCGCGGATTGAAGCAAAGCATATAATCAGTAGACAGATTAATAAAGGCGCGGTAGATTCAAGCCATAATTTGGCAAATGTTCCAGATAGACCAGAAAGAATATGATCGCCTCAAAACACCTATGTGCTCTCGCCGGCATCGTATTCCTTTTTCTGCCAGCGACCGCATGGGCCGATTCTTGTATCGGCACTCCCAAGGACGCCATCATGGAACTTCCGCCACCCCTCAACAAATGGGGGCGCATAATCTGTACGCCCTACGGGCATGTCATCGCCAGCCGCGAACGATGGATATGGACGCCACCGGGAACCTATTCGCCTGTCTTTATTCCCTCGCAGATGGTCCGCGACAGCCCCGAACGGGTGGGCAATGCATCCTATTTTTCAAAGATAGATATGCGAAGAACATCAGGAGATGAGTATGAGGAAGCTTACAAAGCTTTTCACTCGGCTTTCGCCCCGGATAAAATCAAGCCGGATGGCTACAGACTGGACCTGACTTCCGTCTCGAAGAGAAAACTTGCTTTCTTCTTCTTCGACTATGGAACCTCTGCTTGGGGCATATGGTGCACCACCAAATGTGATCCAACATCAGTGTTTATGCTGCTCGACATGGATCATCGGCCGGAGACACCACCCAAATAAAAGCCCGCGCCGTTTCCGGCGCGGGCTTCATTCATCTCCCGGTCACCCCGGCCTTGAGCCGGGGTCCACCTTAACGCTGCACACTCGGCAAAGATGGATGCCGGATCAAGTCCGGCATGACGGTTAAATTCCTTATCCTTACTCGGCGGCGCGTGCCACCGAGATGCCCGCCATACGGTTGAGGCGCGTCGCGATGATGCCTTCCGCTTCCGAGACGATGCGGGCCACGAGATCCTTCACCGTCGGAATGTCGCGGATAAGGCCCTGTACCATGCCGGCCGACCAGATGCCGTAATCCGGATCGCCCTGCTCGTAGACGACCTTGCCGCGCGCGCCGGAGACGAGATGCGCGATGTCTTCGATCTTCGCGCCGCCCTTCTTCTCGATCGCGACAACTTCCTGGCTCACCGCATTCTTCGCCACGCGCGCCGTGTTGTGCAGCGTACGGAAGATGAGGTCGGTGGCACGTTCGTCATTGGCGACGATCTGCTCCTTCACCTTCTGGTGAATGGGGCTTTCGACCGTGCACATGAAGCGCGTGCCCATGTTGACGCCTTCCGCGCCCAGCGCCAGCGCCGCGACGAGGCCGCGCGCATCCGCGATGCCACCCGAGGCGACGAGCGGGATCTTCACCTTGTCGGCAGCAGCCGCGATGAGGATCAGGCCCGGAATGTCGTCTTCACCCGGATGGCCCGCGCATTCGAAGCCGTCGATCGAAACCGCGTCGACGCCCATGCGCTCGGCTGAAAGCGCGTGACGGACCGCCGTGCACTTGTGAATGACCTTGATGCCGTGCTTCTTGAAGTCATCGACATGCTCCTGCGGCTTGTAGCCCGCAGTCTCGACAACCTTGATGCCGCTTTCGATGATCGCCTGGCGATATTCCGCATAGGGCGGCGGCTTCAGCGCGGGAAGAATGGTGAGGTTGACGCCGAAGGTCTTGTCCGTCATCTCGCGGCACTTCTTGATCTCCTTCACGAGATCTTCCGGCGTCGGCTGCGTCAGCGCGGTGATGAATCCGAGCGCGCCCGCATTGGCGACTGCCGACACGAGCGTTGCGCGGCCAACCCACTGCATGCCGCCCTGAACGATGGGGTGCTCGACCCCGAACATTTCCGTAAATCTGGTTTTCAGCACGGATTTCTCTCCCTGTATCGGCCATTCGGCCTGATGCCTTGATCCCACCTTTCTAGCAGAAGGCGCGCTGGCTTTGCAGCCTCTTGCTTGCAGCACGGCGAAGCCCGCGCTTCCCCTGCGTCGCGCTGCTTCGACTTGAAATCGCCGGACGCAGGGCGCATCTTTCGGCAGAAATTGGCATAGGGGTGTTCGGCAATGAACAGCGATGAAACGCCGGGCGCGGGCTGGGACGCTTACCGCATATTTCTTGCGGTCGCTGAAGCCCAGAGCCTTTCCGCGGCGGGCCGCAGACTGAGCTTGAGCCACGCAACAGTTGGCCGCCACGTCGCGGCGCTTGAAAAGGCGCTCGGCACGAAGCTCTTCATTCGCGAGCCTGCCGGATACGCGCTCACCGCCGCGGGCGAGCGCCTCAAGGCCGAGGTCGAACCCATGGCCATGGCTGCCGAGCGCGCGATCCGCGCCGCCACCGCCGATGATGGCGAGCCGCGCGGCACCGTTCGCGTGTCCACGGCGCCGGGCATCACCGCCCATTGGCTCATGCCCCATCTGCCGGGCTTCCATGAACAATATCCCGGCATTGAACTCGACTTCGTCACCGAGTCCTGGCCTGCCAGCGTCCGCCGCCGCGAAGCCGACATCGTCATTCGGCTTTATGGCCCCGGCGAAGAAAACCTCGTCGGCCGCAAGATCGGCCGTCTCGGTGTCGCCTTCTATGCGTCGAAGAGTTACGCCGCGGAACACGGCCTGCCGACGAAGCGCGAGGAATGGGCGGAGCATTCGATTCTCGGTTTCGCCGGATCGAGCGCCAATCAGGAACTCGCCCGCTGGAGCGCGCATGTCACCCGCAACGCGGCCACGCATCTGCGCTTCTCCTCGCAGATCGACACTGCCTATGCGGTCCTCGCGGGCGTCGGCATTTCGGCGCTGACCTGCCTCACCGGTGACGCCTATCCGCAACTCCTGCGCATCTCGCCTGAAAAGCTTTATAGCGCCACCGATATCTGGCTGCTGACGCATCCCGATCTCAAGGACACGCCGCCGGTCCGCGCCGCAATGGACTTCATTGCCGCAAGGGCAAAGGCCGATCGCGCCCGCCTCGCGGGACGCTGATCATCTGCGCACAGGCCTGTGTGGATTTGTGCGCAGACAAGACCCCGCCGCCGGACCATAGTTTCGTCAACGCTTCACAACACCCGGTCAGGAAACGCTCATGGCTTTGACTAATAACCTCAAGAACCGGCTCGAACTGCCCGTTGTCGGTTCGCCGCTCTTCATCGTCTCGGGCCCCGAACTCGTCATCGAGCAGTGCAAGGCCGGCATCGTCGGCTCCTTCCCGGCGCTCAATGCGCGGCCCGCGCATGTGCTGGAAGAATGGATCAAGCGGATCAAGGACGAGCTCGCCGAATATCAGGCGAAGCACCCCGAAAAGAAGGTCGCACCCTTCGCCGTCAACCAGATATGCCACTCGTCGAACGATCGCCTCTCCCATGACATCGAGGTCTGCACGAAGCTCGAAGTGCCGATCATCATCACGAGCCTTCGTCCGCCTGCGGAAGTTGTCGACGCGGCGCATTCCTATGGCGGCGTCGTCTTCCATGACGTCATCAACGTGAAGCACGCGAAGAAGGCGGCGGAACAGGGCGTCGACGGCCTCATCCTCGTCTGCGCGGGCGCGGGCGGACACGCCGGCACGCATTCACCCTTCGCGCTGGTGCGCGAAGTGAAGCAGTGGTTCAAGGGCACTGTTCTGCTCTCCGGGTCGATCGCAGACGGCTACGGAATCGCGGGCGCGCTCGCCATGGGCGCCGACCTCGCCTATATCGGCACGCGCTTCGTCGCCACGGCCGAAGCCAACGCCGAAGCCGCCTACAAGCAGGCGCTGATCGACTACGCCGCCGGGGATATCGTCTATTCGAACCTCTTCACCGGCGTTCACGGCAATTACCTTGCGCCGTCCATCGCCGCTGCCGGTCTCGATCCATACAATCTGCCCGAAGCCGACAAGTCGAAGATGAATTTCGGCTCCGGCGGCAACACCAAGGCCAAGGCCTGGAAGGATATCTGGGGTTCGGGTCAGGGCATCGGCCAGATCAAGGACGCGCCGCCCGTAGGTGAGCTCATCGCCCGCCTCAAGGCCGAATATCTTCAGGCTTGCCGCGAATTCGCCGAGCGCATGCCGCGCGAAGCACTCGCCGGTCTGCAGGCGGCTGCGGAGTAGGCACTCTCCGCCAACGCATATTGGCACCCCGGGTTCACCCCCGGGTGCCAACGTTTTTCAGTGCCCCAGCACAAACGCCGAGAGCATCCACACAAGCGTCCCGGCGAAGGCGCCACCAAGCGACAGCACGATCCGCTGGGCCCGCGCCCTGATTTCTTCAGGCATGCACATCACACCCTCCTTTCGGCGCCGATTGCGCCGGGCTTGAACAATGTCGTGTCGAGGCAACCGAGACCTTTGAGCGCGACGCGCAGCGCGACATCGGTCGGCGTATGCGGCTCCACGCCGAGAAAGGCGACGAGCTTTCCGTTGTCGAGACGGACCGGGCGTTTCCAGAGGTAACGCATCTCGATCATCTCGCGGAAGGTCTCGACGAAAGGCGAAGCGAGATAGACGGCGAACCAGGGAAAGCGGCGGATCGGCGCATCGGGGACGCCCGCTGCCTTGCGCGTCGCATCGGCGATCTCGACGCCCTTCTCGAACCAATGGCCACCGAAGTGAAAGACATCGAAATCGGCGAGATCCTTTTCCCGCTCGACGAGACGGACCATCGACTCCGCCAGATCGGGCAGATAGGCCCAGGCATGGCCAACGTCGCGCTTGCCCGGATATGTGACTGACCGCAGGGGCTTTCCAATCTTCACCAGCCCCTGACCGAACCAGTTGTTGCCGCCATGCGGCCCGAAGAAATCGCCCGCACGGACGATCAGCACCGGCACGCCTTCTTTCGAGGCCCGGCGCAGCCGCATCTCCATCGCGACGCGGATCGCACCCTTGCGCGTCTTCGGATTCTGCGGCGAGGTCTCACTGAGGAGCGGAAAGGCATCCGGCCCGAAATTATAGACCGTGCCCGGAAAGACGAGGCGCGCACCTGCGGCCTTTGCAGCCGCGATCGAGCTTTCGAGCATGGGCAGCGCCGTGCCCTTCCAGTTCTTGTAGCCGGGTGGGTTCGCGGCATGAACGACCAGGCTGACCCCTTCCGACGCGGCGATGACGTCCGAGGCATTCATCGCGTCGCCCTTCACCCATTCGAGGCTCCCAAGCCGCGCAAAGTCCCGCGCGGCCTTTTCCGGATTGCGATTGAGTGCCCGGACGTTCCAGCCGCGCGCCTTGAGCGCCAAGGCCATCTCGCTGCCGATTCCGCCTGTAGCGCCGATGATGAGAGCCGTGCGGGTCATGTTCCGTCCTCGTGAGTTCCTGTTGACCCCTGAAACATGATCCATTCAAATACGAATATGAATTGCCTATTACCGGCGGATTGATATACGTTTTTGCATGACCAACACGCCGCCAGGCTGGGAGCTTTACCGCTCCTTTCTCGCCGTGGTCCGGGAGGGCAGCCTCTCCGGCGCCGCAAGGGCGCTCGCCATCACGCAGCCGACCGTCGGCCGCCATATCGACGCGCTGGAACAGTCACTGGGTATCGCCCTCTTCACACGCTCCCAGACGGGCCTTAACGCCACCGAAGGAGCGCTCGCGCTCGTCCCCCATGCGGAGGCCATGGCCGCCGCCGCCGAGGCCCTGCAACGCGCAGCCTCCGGCGAGGCCGAAGAAGACCGAGGCACGGTCCGCATTACCGCCAGCGAGATCATCGGCACCGAAGTTCTGCCGCCGATCCTCGCCGCCTTCCATGAGCAGCATCCGCGCATCGCAGTCGAGTTGTTGTTGTCGAACCGCACCGAGGACCTGCTGCGGCGCGATGCCGACATCGCCATCCGCATGGTCAGGCCCACACAGGCCGCCCTCGTGGCAAAGAAGATCGGCACCATCCATCTCGGGCTCCATGCCCATCCGAGCTACATCGAAAAGCACGGGGCGCCCAGGAGCGTCGACGAGATCACCTCCCACCCGATCATCGGCTTCGACCGCGAGCCCTCGGTGCGCCGCCTGGAAGGCCTCGGCATGCCGATTTCCCGAGACCTCTTCGCCTTTCGCTGCGACAGCGACGTCGCGCAATATGCAGCCCAGCGGGCGGGTTTCGGCCTTGGCTTCTGCCAGATCGCGCTGGCCAAACGCGATGGGCTCGTCCCCATCCTTCCCGGCCTCATCGGCTTCCAGCTGGACGTCTGGGTCGCCATGCACGAAGACCTCAAGACCAGCCGCCGCATGCGGCTGATGTTCGACCATCTGGCCGAGCATCTCGCCGCCTATATCGCCTCCGAAAATCGCTGACGCCTTGCGCGGAAGGGGAGTCGCGCATCCCCCTTCGCCCTGCTATATGACCGGCCAAACGCTTATTTCCGCGAGGTCAAGCCGATGTCAGAAGCCGTGAAGGCCAATCCGCCGCTTCCGCCCTTCAACTGGGAGGACCCGCTCCTCCTCGACGAGCAGCTCACCGAAGAAGAGCGGCTGGTGCGCGACAGCGCGCGGGCCTATGCGCAGGAAAAGCTCTTCACCCGCGTGAAAGAGGCCAACCGCCACGAAATCTTCCATCGCGAGATCATGAACGAGATGGGCGCTCAGGGCCTTCTGGGTCCGACGCTGCCCGAAAAATATGGCTGCGCCGGCCTCTCCTATGTCTGCTACGGCCTCGCCGCGCGCGAAGTCGAGCGCGTGGATAGCGGCTACCGCTCGGCGATGAGCGTTCAGTCCTCGCTCGTCATGCATCCGATCTATGCCTATGGCTCGGAGGCCCAGCGCGAGAAATATCTGCCCAAGCTCGCCACCGGCGAATGGGTCGGCTGCTTCGGCCTGACCGAGCCCGATCACGGCTCCGATCCGGGGTCGATGAAGACCCGCGCGAAGAAGGTCGATGGCGGCTACATTCTCAACGGCGCGAAGATGTGGATCACCAATGCGCCGATCTCCGATCTCGCCGTCGTCTGGGCGAAGACGGATGATGACGTCATCCGCGGCTTCGTCGTCGAACGCACCTTCAAGGGCTTCTCGACGCCAAAGATCGAAGGCAAGTTCTCGCTTCGCGCCTCCATCACCGGCGAAATCTCGCTGCAGGATGTTTTCGTGCCGGATGAGAACCTGCTGCCGAATGTACGCGGCCTCGCCGGCCCCTTCGGCTGCCTCAACCGCGCCCGCTATGGCATCGCCTGGGGCGCCATGGGCGCGGCTGAATTCTGCTGGCATGCGGCGCGGCAATACACACTCGACCGCAAGCAGTTCGGCCGCCCGCTCGCCGCGAACCAGCTCATCCAGAAGAAGCTCGCCGACATGCAGACCGAGATCACGCTCGGCCTTCAGGGCTGCCTGCAGCTCGGCCGCCTCTTCGACGAAGGCAAGGCGGCTCCCGCCGCGATCTCGCTGATGAAGCGCAACAATTGCGGCAAGGCACTCGACATCGCTCGCATGGCCCGTGACATGCATGGCGGCAACGGCGTGTCGGACGAATATCACGTCATCCGCCACGCGATGAATCTTGAGGCGGTGAATACTTATGAAGGCACGCATGACGTTCATGCGCTGATCCTCGGCCGCGAGATCACGGGGATACAGGCTTTCAGTTGATCGATGGCGCGGACCGGTGCCGTCTGGCCCGGTCCGCCTTCAGGCACATGGGAGACGATCGTGAGTGACAGCGTTGCGAAGGCTCCCAGCCCGGCCGTGAAGGACACTGCCTTCGTCGTGCTCGCCGCGATCAGCCTCTGTCATCTCATCAACGACATGCTGCAGTCGCTGTTGCCGGCGATCTATCCGATGTTGAAGGAGAATTATGGCCTCGACTTCGGGCAGGTGGGCCTCATCACCCTCACCTACCAGATGACCGCATCGCTGTTGCAGCCGGTCGTCGGCCTCTATACCGACAAGAGATCGAGCCCCTGGTCGCTCGCCATCGGCATGGGCTTCACGCTGGCAGGCCTTCTGCTTCTCTCGGTTGCAAGCTCCTTCCTCATCCTGCTTGTCGCGGCCGCCCTTGTCGGCACGGGCTCGTCTATCTTCCACCCCGAATCCTCCCGCGTTTCGCGCATGGCGTCCGGCGGGCGGCATGGACTCGCGCAATCACTTTTTCAGGTCGGCGGGAACGCAGGCTCGGCCATCGGTCCTCTGCTCGCCGCCTTCATCGTCATTCAGAAGGGTCAGGCGAGCGTCGCATGGTTCTCCATCGCGGCGATGATCGGCATTGCGCTGCTCTGGAATATCGGCGTCTGGTACAAGCGAAATGCGGCGCCCGCGCCCCAGACCCGCGCGCAAGCCACCGCGCATGGCGCAGCGATCACGCCGCGCCGCATGCGAATTGCCATTTGCATATTGCTGGCGCTGATCTTCTCGAAATATTTCTATCTCGCTGGCTTCACCAGCTACTACACATTCTACCTGATCGAGAAATTCCACATCTCAGTCGAGAACGCACAGGTTCTGCTCTTCGTCTTTCTCGGCGCGGTGGCGGCAGGTACGATCATCGGCGGCCCGCTCGGCGACCGCTTCGGCCGCAAATATGTGATCTGGGCCTCGATCCTCGGCGTGTTGCCTTTCACGCTGATCCTGCCTCACGCCAATCTCTTCTGGACGGCGCTCCTCAGCGTGCCCATCGGCGTGATCCTCGCCTCCGCTTTTCCGGCGATCATCGTCTATGCGCAGGAATTGATGCCGGGCCGCGTCGGCACGGTGTCAGGGCTGTTCTTCGGCTTCGCTTTCGGCATGGGGGGCATCGGCGCCGCCGTGCTCGGCGAGCTTGCCGACATAACGAGCATCGACTTCGTCTATCAACTCTGCGCCTTCCTTCCGGCATTGGGACTTATCGCGGGCTTCCTGCCAAATCCGGACGCGGCGCGACGCGCCGCCGCCGCCGCCGCGAAGGTCTGACCGCGCGGCTCGTCAGCCGGCAATTCGCCAGACGATCCCGCCGCCGTCATATTCGGCATCGAGCCGCAGGTGACGATTGTGAACTGCAAGCGCGCCCTCCCAGAGCGCGTTCCACGCCTGAAAAGCCGCCGCGCCTGGCGCAAGACCATCCATCAATTTCCAGCCCGTCTGGCGCAGAACGATTGCGCCACGCTCCTCAGTGATCTTGATTTCTTCGCCCTGCGCAGCGGCAAGCTTTCCCAGATAGCCGGCAAACTGCCGCGGCGAGCCCGGCTCTACTCCGAGAAGCGCCGCCGTCTCATCATAGAACTGCAGGCCGATCAGTCGCGCCGCATGGCCAAGTTCCACGCGCGTTACATCAGGGCCAAAAAGATCGAGCATGGTCGGCACAAGCGATCGCACATATTCCACCGCATAGGCCCGCTCGACCTTCTTCAGGCGTTCCTCGGGCCAGCTTGCACTGTCGAGCTTCGGCGCCCTGGCCACATCGAAGTCGGGCGCGTGTTCGTCAGGCGCGAAGCGGACGCGCTCCTCTTCGGAAATCTCGCGACCATAATCAAAGTAGTAGCCCTCAAGGCCCGGGGCGCCTTCGACCGTCTGGCCCGTGCAGGCGAAGCCAAGACGCGGATTGCCGAGCGAGACGCCATTGTAACCGTGCCAGCCATGAAGCATGGCCTCATTGACCTTGGCCGGTACGCCACAAATGGCCGTGCCCTGCCAGATCCATCGCGGCGGCGGATATCGCACCCACGCCTTGCGATCGCTCTCCGGCATGTATTCGGTTTTGACGCCACCCAGCGCGTTTGAAAAATAGTGATACTGGGCGCAGGCGACGGCGTCCGGAAGCTGGTCGAGTCCGAGCTTCTTCAAACCGGGCAGAAATTTTTCAAGATGCTGGCGGCGGAAATGCCCGAAGACGAATTGAGCGGCTGCGTCCGTTCCCCTGCGCGACACGAGCGTCAGCACAAGCCCCGTCATCAATGCGTTGTAGAGCCTGGCGACGGCCTTGTAGCCCGCGAGCGACGGCTCGATTCTCATTTCCGATCCCCCGACGCCGCATTATCGAAGTGGTGATCAGGCGTCGCGGCCCTGCTGCCAGTGACGCACGCGACCGCAATCGACATGCACGAAGTCGGATGCGGGATAGTAACCCACGCCACCGCCTTTGAGCACCAGCGCCGCCTTCTGCACCACGGCGAGATCACGGCCCGGCACGCGAATGTCGATCGCCTGTCCCTGCATGTGAAGGCTGTGCTTGGCGACGCCGCCGCTCGCCTTGTGCATCTTCGCGTTGCTCTCGGGCGAGCGATAGCCGGAGATGACTTCGAAATGTGAGTTGGTGTCGAGCTTGCCGCGCAGCACGACCAGAAGATCGAGCAGATGCGTGTCGATGTCGTGTTCCGCGCCGTTGCGATGGTCGCGCAGGACCTTCTTTATGCCCGCAAGCGCTTCGGGTACGTAGGCGCCGTCTGCCCAATAAGTCTCGGCAAAGACTTCGCCCGTATGCGTATTATGGAATTTCAGGGCCCTGCGTGAGGGGCCTGCGGCAAGAGCCGGTTTCGTGAGCGCCAGGGTCGCTGCACCAGCGCCCAGACCGAAGAAACCTCTGCGTGTGAAATGCAACGCCACGCTACCTCTCGAAGTTTGAACGCCCCCGTTAAACCCGTATAGGAAATATGGTCTCCGGCGTCAAATGACATCGCGCCCATGCGATCATGAGACGCAACTGCAATACCTGCCTCAGGCCATGCAGGCCCCCACCTTGGCCCCGCCCACAGGCGCCATGCTGACCGGTCCGATGGGCGCGGGCACCGCTTCTCCGCCATGCGGCAGCGCCGCCGCCAACCGGTGATCGCGGCCATAAATATCCTCGCGGAACTCCGCCGCGCCATCCTCGTCGGCAAAGGCCGTCCAGTAGGCAATCACCACCGGAATGTCGGTCGCCATCTGCACACGTTGAGTCGCGCCCTCGTCGATTGCCGCTTCGATGCGCTCACGCGGCCAGTTCGCATTGTCCTGGAGAAGCTTCGTGGCGAGGTCGAGCGGCTTTTCGAGACGGACGCAACCGTGGCTGCGGGCACGCGCATCGCGATCGGCCTTGTTGAAAAGGCTGCGCGCGGGCGTGTCATGCAGATAGACGTCGAAGGCGCTGTGCAGCTCAAATTTGATGCGGCCAAGCGAATTTTTCGGCCCCGGCGCCTGCACGATCTGGCCGTTCTTCCACTCCATGTTGTGCGCTTCGAGATAGTCCGGATTGCGCCTGAGCGCCGGCATGATCTCCTTGCGCACGATCGAAACCGGCACCACCCATGGCGGATTGACCACCACCGCGCGAATATCGCTGCGCACGATAGGGGTCGGCGTCTTCTTCGCACCGACCACCGTGCGCATGCGGAGCACAGGCTTTTCATCGACGATGAGCGCGGCGGCGGCCGCCGCCGTGTTGACCTCGATGCGCGTCTTTGGAATGCCGCCCGACAGCTGCCGCCAGCGTTCGAGATTGAGCGCGATCTGCTCGGCACGGGCACTCGCGCTCGCATTGAGTGCAGCAACTGTTTTCTTGCCCAGCGCGCCGTCATTATCGAGCCCGTGGCGCACCTGAAAGCTTTTCAACGCTGCGAGTACGTCGCCCGCGAGAACCTCGCCGCCCTCGGCATTGGCTAGATAGCCTTCCGCCGCAAGACGCCGCCGCAAGACGGCGACGGCCGGGCTCGACTTGCCCGGCTTCAGCGAGGGATCCTGCAATGCGATCATGGGCCACCCGCCTTGCGCCGCGACCGACCGATAATGCGCCAGGAGCCCGATGAGAGCCTTATATTCCGGCTGATGCGGCGGCAGGCCTGCGAGCCAATCCGAAACGTCGCCTTGCGAAAGGGCGGACTTCAAGCCCGGCAGCACGTCGCCCGGATATATATCGAAGTCGATATCGTCATCGACGGTCGTGGGATCGACCTGCCCTCGCGTCATGATCCGCGCATAGCGAAGCGCGTCATCGGAGAGAAGCAGGTCGCGCAGCGCTATGTCGGTTGGGGAACCATGAAGCCGCGCAATATCATCGAGATGGAAGAGCGCCGGATCGAGCCCCTGATCGCCTGCCTTGCTCAGCGTGGCGATGAGCGCCGCCGCATTCCGGCTGGACCAGAGGCAAGGCCCCTGCGCGCCCGCATAAAGTCGCTGCAGATCGTCCTGCCTTATATCGGTGCGCAGCGAGGCAACGCTGCCAAGCGAAGCGGTGCAGCCGTCCGCCCGCGCGTTGCCGCCCGTCAGAAGAAGCCCCGCAATCGTCAGAAAAGCCAGACCGGATAGCCGGGAGATGGAGGACCAACGCTGCACTGGCGACACCCTGCTTCAAACGACCGATACTCATTCGCGATCGGTCAAAGAATGGACCAACCACCATCAGTTTACATTGAAGCAGATCAACAGGGCAAAAATCAGGCGGGACGTTTCAGCACAGCCAGCCAGCTGTAGCCGCGATGGAGCGGCTGAAAATCGAGCGATGCACCATGCGCCGCGGCGATCTCGCTCAGCGCGTCGCGCAGGTCAGCGCGCGGGCTGACATGGAACCAGCGGAGCCAAGCGAAAAGCAGCGCCCGGAAAAAGCGGGGAAGCTCCTCCTGCTGGCCGAAATCGACGATATGAAGGCTGCCGCCCGGCGCGACATTGCGCATGGCCTGCTCGATTGCCTTGCGCCATTCCGGGATCATCGACACGGTGTAGGACATGAAGACACGCTCGAATTGCGGAATGCCGAAAGCGCGCGCCGGATCGAAATCGGTCGCGTCGCCCTGCGCAAAGCTCACGCGCTGTTCGAGCCGCGCCTTGCATGCCGCAGTGCGCGCCGTCGCAAGCATCTCCGACGAGATGTCCATGCCGTAGAACTCGGCATGCGGAAAGCGGCGGAGCGCCGCAATGATGTTGCGGCCCGTGCCGCATCCG
>DAIEIL010000163.1 GCA_027352645.1 Rhodobiaceae bacterium
CGCGGCCCTTGCTATTTGCTGCAACTGCAGCTGGCAGCGCACCCGCAACGGCATTGATCTGGCCGTCGAGCGAAAGTTCGCCGATGACGACGAAGTTTTCGAGATCGCTCTGTGAAAGCACGCCCATAGCGACGAGCAGCCCCAGCGCAATCGGCAGATCGTAGTGGCTGCCTTCCTTGGGCAGGTCCGCTGGCGCGAGATTGACCGTAATCCGTTTAGGCGGCAGGCCGAGGCCGATGGCGTTCAGGGCCGCGCGCACCCGCTCGCGGCTTTCGCCGACCGCCTTGTCGGCAAGGCCTACGATGGTGAAACCCGGAATGCCGCTCGCCATATGGACCTGCACGTCGACAGGCCGGGCTTCGACACCCTGAAAGGCCACCGTTTCGATCCGCGCCACCATGCCCGCCCCCATCCGGAGAGTTCCAGGCTTTCAGATTACGGAAACGAATATTTCAGTCAAGAACAAAGTGGGAACTACCCCGCGAGGCTCACGCCCACCAGCGCTCCAACGCCATAGGTGACGCCCGCCGCCGCAAAGCCGATCGCCAGCTGCCGAAGAGCGGAGAAAATGGCGCCCCGGCCGGTAAAGAGCGAAGTCCCCGCGCCAATCCCCATCAGCGCCAGCCCGCTCAAGGCGAGGCTCGTGAAAAGCGCCGCATCGCCCGAAAGAAAGAAATAGGCGATCACCGGAAAGATCGCGCCAAAGGTGAAAAGCAGAAAGGATGTCGCCGCCGCGCCCCAGGCCGAGCCGCCAAGCTCCTCCGGGTCAATACCCAGTTCCTCGCGCACCAGCGTATCGAGCGCCGTCTCCTTGTCCGACAGCAGTTTGTCGGCGAGCGCCCGTGCTTCGGCTTCGGAAAGCCCCTTCGCCTGATAGATAAGGATGAGCTCTTCCTTCTCTTCCTCCGGCACCTCTTCCAGTTCCATCGCTTCCGTTGCGATCTGCTTCTGATAGAGCTCGCGCGAAGAATTGACCGAGAGCCATTCGCCCATGGCCATGGAACAGGCTCCCGCAACAAGGCCCGCGAGCCCCGTCAGCAGGATCGTGCTGCCCGCTGCTTCCGCGCCTGCAACGCCCATGACGAGCGAGAGGTTCGACACGAGCCCGTCATTCGCTCCCAGCACGGCTGCACGCAGGCTGTTGCCGCCCATAGCGCGGTGGCGGCCCTCCAGCCGCGCGATGGAACTGCCTTCAAGCCCGGCGCTCGGCGCGGCAATGGCCGACAGGATCCGCGCATGGCTGCGTTCGGCCTGCGGCAGACCGCCTGCGACCGCCTCCGATTGTTTGTCGTAGACGCCGCTGTCGGCCTGTTCGAGCGTGTTGATGACAGGCAGCACAAAGGCAGGCCCGAAACGCCGCGCGAGAAAGGCAAGCGCCCGCGTGCGGAAGCCGGGCTTGAGGTTCGGTACGCGCGCGCCTGCTTTCGTCAACTGCTTCTTCCAGTATTCCGCATGGCTTTCTTCAACCGCGGCAAGACGGCGATAGACCTCGGCGAGCTTTGCGTCGGGCTCCACCTCGGCCAGCGCGCGATAGAGGCTCGCGCCATCGACCTCGCCCTGAAGATTGTCCCTGTACCGCGCATTCCTATCGTCTGTCATGTCGCTCTCCATCTGGAATCACATGATGCAGGGAAGCAGCATAATTCTTCAGAGAATTCGAGCCGTGCCCGAAATGTGCGACATCAACGACAACTGCGCTGAGGA
>DAIEIL010000108.1 GCA_027352645.1 Rhodobiaceae bacterium
TTCGGGACGTGGCGGCAAAGGCATCATCGCGATGACCGTCACGGCGCGAAACGGCAAGCTCATCTCGTCCTTCCCGGTGGAAGAGCAGGACCAGATCATGCTCGTCACCGATCAGGGCCAGCTTATCCGTTGCCCCGTCGACGATGTGCGCGTCGCGGGCCGCGCGACGCAGGGCGTCACCATCTTCCGCACCAATGCGGACGAGCGCGTGGTCTCGGTCGAACGCGTCGACGAGGCAAGCGAAACCGGTTCGGACGAGGAATAGGCGAATGGCGGCGACGAAAAAACGCATCGGCATTTATCCAGGCACGTTCGATCCGATGACGAATGGCCATATCGACATCATTCGCCGCGCGCTGACACTGGTGGATCATCTGGTGGTGGCAATCGGCATCAACGCGACCAAGACCCCGATGCTGACCTTTGAGGAGCGCGCTGCGCTCATCGAGGCGGAGGCCGGGCCCGTCGCGCGGAAGCTCGGCTCGAAGATCAGCACGGCGTCCTTTTCCGGGCTGGTCGTCGATGCGGCGGACGCGCATGGGGCGAATGTCATCATCCGCGGCCTGCGGGGCGCGGTGGACTATGAGTATGAAGTCCAGATGGTCGGCATGAACCGCGTCATGAACCCGAAGGTCGAGACCGTGTTCCTCACGGCCTCGCCGGAAACGCAGTTCATTTCCTCGACGCTGGTGCGCCAGATTGCGGGCATGGGCGGGGACATTTCGCCCTTCGTGCCGAAGCGTGTCGAAAAGAAGGTGCTGGCCCGCCTCGCGAGCGTCAGCCGAAAGAAGTAGATAAGCGCAGGGTCGCTCTGCCGACCGGTCAGGAACAACAGGAACAGCAGGGAGATGAATATGCGTCGTCTGAGAAGTCTGGCGTTAGCATTGGTCGCGCTCTTCGCGACGACACAACTGGCTTTCGCCGCCGACAAGAAGCTCGATCTGGAAAACACCATCTATCTGGATCTGAAAGATGGCCGCGTCGTGATCGAACTCCTGCCGAACGTCGCGCCGAAGACGGTCGAACGTATCAAGACGCTGACGCGCCAGGGCTTCTATAACGGGCTCACCTTCCACCGCGTCATCGACGGCTTCATGGCCCAGACGGGCGACCCCACGGGCACCGGCATGGGCGGCTCGAAGCTCCCCGATGTGCCCGCCGAATTCAGCCAGTCGGAATCCTTCACGCGCGGCGCTCTTGGCATGGCGCGTTCGCAGGACCCCGACAGCGGCAACAGCCAGTTCTTCATCTGCTTCGACGAAGCCAGCTTTCTCGACGGCCAGTACACGCTTTTCGGTCGCGTCGTCGAAGGTATGGAGAATGTTGATTACATCAAGCGCGGCGAGCCCCCGAGCAATCCGGACAAGATCATCCGGATGCAGGTCGCCGCAGACGTCAAAAAGTGAATTGAGGTAGCCATATGAGCACCGATCTCGAAAATACCCTTTATCTCGACCTGAAGGACGGACGCGTCGTCATTGAACTGCGCCCCGACCTTGCGCCGAAGCATGTCGCGCGCATCAAGGAACTCACGCGCGAGGGGTTCTACAACGGCGTTGCCTTCCATCGCGTCATCGACGGCTTCATGGCGCAAGGCGGCGATCCGACGGGCACCGGCGCCGGCGGCTCGGGCAAGAAGCTTCCGGCCGAGTTCTCGGCTGAGCCCCATGTTCGCGGCGTCTGCTCCATGGCCCGCGCGCAGGACCCGAACAGCGGCGACAGCCAGTTCTTCATCTGCTTCGACGACGCCCGCTTCCTCGACAAGCAGTACACGGTCTGGGGCAAGGTCACGTCCGGCATGGAATTCGTGGACAAGATCAAGCGCGGCGAGCCCGTGCGCGATCCCGACCGCATCGTGAAGATGCAGGTCGCGGCAGACGCGGCTTGATCATAAAAGCTGCGCTCCGGTAACTCTCCGTCATGCCCCGCCCGCAAGCGGGGCATGACTATTAATGGCAGGGCGACAAAGTTTCATGCGCGTCGACGAATTCGATTTCGAGCTACCCGAGGAGCTGATCGCGCTCCGGCCCGCAAGGCCGCGCGACAGCGCCCGCATGCTCGTCGTCGGCCCTGCGCCAAGGCATCTGTCCGACGAGGGCGTGCGCGATCTGCCGTCGCATCTGCGCGAAGGCGATCTCCTTGTCTTCAATGACACGCGGGTGATCCCCGCGCGCCTTTTCGGCATTCGTCGCCGTGGGGATGCGGAGGCCAGGATCGAAGCGCTGCTGCACAAGCGCGAAGATGCGGGCCGCTGGCTCGCCTTTGTCCGGCCCGCCAAGCGCCTCAAGGAAGGCGAACGCGTCGATTTCGCTTCGGGCCTGTCGGCGGAAGTCGAGAGGAAAGGCGAGGGCGGCGAAGTGCTGTTCCGCTTTTCGGAAGAAGGCCCGGCGCTCGACGCCGCGATCCTCATGGCCGGCGAAATGCCGCTGCCGCCCTATATCGAGCGCAAGCGCGGCACCGACGAGGCCGACCTTACGGACTACCAGACGCTTTACGCCCGCGAGCCGGGCGCGGTTGCCGCGCCCACGGCGGGGCTTCACTTCACCCCGGAACTGCTCTCGGCCATCGAGGCGAAGGGCATTTCGACCGTGCGGCTGACGCTTCATGTCGGCGCAGGCACGTTTCTTCCCGTTGCGGCGGAGACGACGGAAGCCCATAAGATGCACGCCGAATGGGGCGAGATCACCGAAGCGGAGGCCGAGGCGATCAACGCGGCCCGCGCACGGGGCGGGCGCATCGTTCCTGTCGGTACGACCTCGCTTCGCCTTCTCGAATCCGCGGCTGCACCCGATGGCCGCGTCGCGCCCTTCAGGGGCGAAACGGATATCTTCATTACGCCGGGCTATCGCTTCCGTGCCGTGGACATGCTAATGACGAATTTTCACCTGCCGCGTTCGACGCTTTTCATGCTCGTGTCCGCGCTCCGCGGTCTCGACGAGATGAAGCACGCCTACGCCCATGCCATCGCCGAGCATTATCGTTTCTACTCCTATGGCGACGCCTGCCTGATCTATCGCGGAGATGCGGCATGAGCCTCTTTCGCCATGAGCTGAAAGCGACCGACGGTGCGGCGCGCACCGGCGTGATCCATACGCCGCGCGGCGAAATCCGCACGCCGGCCTTCATGCCTGTCGGCACTGCCGCGACCGTGAAGGCGCTCTATATGGATCAGGTGCGCGAAGCGGGCGCCGACATCATCCTCGGCAACACCTACCATCTGATGCTTCGTCCTGGCGCGGAGGAGGTGCATGCCTTGGGCGGCTTGCATAAATTCGCCAACTGGCCGCATCCGATCCTGACCGACAGCGGCGGCTTTCAGGTCATGTCGCTGACGGGCCTTCGCAAGATGACGGAGGAAGGCGTCACCTTCGCGTCACATCTCGACGGATCGCGCCATCTGCTGACGCCGGAACGCTCGATCGAGATACAGTGCCTGCTCGGCTCCGACATTCAGATGCAGCTCGACGAATGCACGCCGTTCCCCGCGACGGAGGAGCAGGCCCGCGTGTCGATGGAGCTTTCGCTGCGTTGGGCGAAGCGCTCGAAGGCCGCTTTCGAGGCGCAGCCGCATCGGCAGGAGGGGCAGGCCCTTTTCGGCATCGTGCAGGGCAGCACCTATACCGAGCTCCGCGCGCGCTCGGCTGCGGGCCTCGTCGACATAGGTTTCGACGGCTATGCGATCGGCGGCCTCGCCGTAGGCGAGGGACAGCCGGAAATGCTGCGCGTGCTCGACTTCACTGTGCCGTTGCTGCCGAAGGACCGCCCGCGCTATCTGATGGGTGTCGGTACGCCCGATGATCTCGTCGAAGGCGTTCGTCGCGGCATCGACATGTTCGATTGCGTCATGCCGACACGCAATGGCCGTCACGGCCTCGCCTTCACGCGGCGCGGCCGCGTCAATCTCCGCAATGCGCGCCACGCGAAAGACCCGCGTCCGCTCGACGCGGAGAGTTCATGCCCCGCCGCGCGCGACTATAGCCGCGCCTATCTTCATCACCTGATCAAGTCGGGCGAGATGCTGGGCTCCATGCTGGTGAGCTGGATCAACATCGCCTATTACCAGGAACTGATGGCGGGGCTGCGCGCCGCGATTGCCGAAGGCCGACTCGATGACTTCGTCGCCCGTTTCAAGGCGGAGCAGGCCGGGGGCGACATCGCGCCGTT
>DAIEIL010000192.1 GCA_027352645.1 Rhodobiaceae bacterium
CTCACGCGAGCTCCGCGTCGTCGCCGCCTGCGGCAACGGCACGGCGGGTTATTTTGCGCCCAAAGTTCTCGAAGGCATCGGCGCCGAAGTGATCCCGCTCGATTGCTCGCTCGATTACACCTTCCCGAACTACAATCCGAACCCGGAGGATATGGAAATGCTCCATGCCCTTCGCGACAAGGTTCTGGCGGAAGGCGCCGATGTCGGCCTCGGCTTCGACGGCGACGGCGACCGCTGCGGCGTCGTGGACAATACGGGCGAGGAAATTTTCGCCGACAAGGTGGGCGTCATGCTCGCCCGCGATCTTTCGGCGCGTTTTCCCAATGCGCAATTCGTCGTCGACGTGAAATCGACCGGCCTCTTCCTCACCGATCCGGTGCTGATCGCCAATGGCGCAAAGACCGACTACTGGAAGACCGGCCATTCCTATATCAAGCGCCGCGCGCATGAGCTGAACGCGCTGGTCGGCTTCGAGAAGTCCGGCCACTACTTCTTCAATCCGCCGATCGGCCGCGGCTATGACGACGGCCTCGTCTCGGCCATCGCGATCTGCGACATGCTCGACCGCAATCCGGGAAAGAAGATGTCGGAACTGCGCGAGGCGCTGCCCAAGACCTGGGGCTCGCCCACCATGTCGCCCTTCTGCCCCGACGAAGTGAAATATGAAGTCGTCGAACGCATGGTGAAGCTCTTCACCGACATGAAGGCGAAAGGCGAAACGATCCTCGGCCAGAAGATCCGCGACCTCATCACGGTGAACGGCATCCGCCTGGTGCTGGAAGACGGCACCTGGGGCCTCGTGCGCGCCTCGTCGAACAAGCCCGGCCTCGTCGTCGTGGTTGAAAGCCCGGTGTCGGAAGCGAATATGCGCGGCATCTTCGCGGAGATCGACAAGCGGCTTTCCGCCAATCCGGAAGTGGGCGAGTACGACCAGAAGATCTGATCAGTCTCCGGGGGGAGCACACATGACCATCGACATTCCCACGGGCTTCGTGCCCGTGGGGGCTTCTTCAGGCTCGGAAAATTTCGAGACTCTGGCAGGCCCCTTCTACCAGCGTCAGGACACGTCCGAGGGCGTGGCCGTGTGGGGCTTTCGTGCCGCACGCAAGCATTGCAATCCCTTCGGGGTGGTGCATGGCGGCATGCTCACGACCTTCGCCGACACGTTGATGGGAAGCCTCGTCTTCCACGCGATTGAGGGTGCGCCATGCGCCACCATCACGCTCACCATGGATTTTGTGGGCGCCGGTCGCGAAGGCGACTGGATCGAAGGCCGCGCCGAATTGCTGCGTCAGGGACGCTCGGTCTGTTTCCTCAGATCGGAACTGCGCATAGGCGACAAGCTCATTCTCAATGCGAGCGGCGCCTGGGCCATCATCGGCTCACGCTGAGACAAGCGCCTCGCGAGGCACCAGCGCCATCGCATCGCGGATAACCTGCGCACCCGCGCCATGCCGCGGCGCATTTTCCGAGATATACCGACGGAAGGCCCGCGCGCCGGGCGCCCCGTGGAAGATTCCCAGAATGTGGCGCGACATGGCATGGAGATGAATGCCCCGCGCCAGCTGCGTCTCGACGTAGGGCAGGAACGCTTCCAGCACTTCATGCGCGGTCAGTGGCGACTTCGTCTCGCCGTAAAAGCGCCGGTCGACATCGGCCAAAACATAGGGCGTCTGGTAGGCGGCGCGGCCAAGCATCGCTCCATCGACATGATCGAGATGCGCGGCTGCCTCATCGAGCGTCTGGATGCCGCCATTGATGATGATTTCCATGTCCGGCATGTCGCGCTTCAACTGATAGGCGCGGTCATATTCGAGCGGAGGAATGTCGCGGTTCT
>DAIEIL010000207.1 GCA_027352645.1 Rhodobiaceae bacterium
GAGGACGTGAAAGCGGTCAATCTCTACAAGCGCTTTCTCGAATGGGACATTCTGCAAGGGCCGTGGCTGACGCGGACGATGGAGAAGATCGCCGGCCCCCTGATGGGCAAGAGCGTCGTCCTCTATTTCACCAAAGGGCCCAACTTCGCCGAAGGAAAGCCATGACGCATCTGACCTTTGGCGATCTCATTCCCGACGGGCACTTCGACGGCGCCCGCGCGCGCATTCTCGACCTCCAACGCGACAATGGCGCGATCCCCTGGTACGACGGCGGCGTCATCGACCCGTGGAACCACACCGAAGCCGCGATGGGCCTTGCCGTGCTCGGCGAGATCGACAATGCGCGGCGCGCCTTCCGCTATCTGACCGATACGCAGCTGAAAGATGGCTCTTGGTGGGGCAAGCTCGGCTCCGCCGTGCCTTTCGACGATGAGGACGCGCGATACAAGGGCGACTGCGAGGGCGCGGGCCATTCGATCCGCGACACCAACTTCGCCGCCTATATCGCGACCGGCGCCTGGCACCACTACCTCATCACGCGCGACCGCAAGTGGCTGAAGGAAATCTGGCCGAACGTCGAAGCCGCAATCCAATGGGTTGTCGCGCATCAGACATCGCATGGCGACATCCGCTGGGCCGCTGCCGACCCGCATACGCCCGAAGATGACGCACTCATCACAGGCTCCTCCTCGATCTACAAGAGCCTCGAATGTGCGATCCACATCGCCAATGAGCTGAAGGTCTCGTCGCACAACTGGTCGCGCGCCCGCGTGAAGCTCGGCGAGGCCTTGCGCGACAAGCCACATCGTTTCGACCGCACATGGGAATCGAAAGAACGCTATTCGATGGACTGGTACTACCCCGTCCTCGCCGGCGTCGTCACAGGTGAAGCCGCACGTCGTCGCCTCGCGAGCAAATGGGACATCTTCGTTGCCGAAGGCAAAGGCTGCCGCTGTGTCTCCGACCAGCCTTGGGTGACGATTGCCGAAAGCGCGGAACTCACCATGGCCCTCCTCGTCGCCGGTCAGCGCCGCGAAGCTGAAAAGATGCTCGCCTGGCAACACCAATGGCGCGACGACCACGGCGCCTACTGGATGGGTTTCCAGTTCGAGGAAAACGTCGCCTGGCCCGCAGAAAAGCCTGCATGGACGGCGGCCGCCGTCATCCTCGCGACAGATGCGGTAACGGGTGCTACGCCCGCCTCGCGCCTCTTCGCCGAACGCACGCTGGCGGAAGCAGCGGAGTAAATTTCGCAGCTCTCACCTCCCCCTCGTGGGCAGGGGAATCGCATGTTCGTCCGGCTCGTGTCTTGCGGGCCGGGACGAAATAGATTCTGAAGGTGTCTTCTTGTGGTTTTGATTTGCAAGGGGGACTGAATGGAGGGTTTTTCGGCGTGTTTTTCGGATCTGCCGGATCCGCGGGGTCCGAATGCGATGCACGATCTGACGGAGCTTTTGTTCATCGCGCTTCTGGCGACGTTGTGCGGGGCGACCACCTGCTGCGACTTTGCGCTGTTTGCGCGCACCAAGGAAGACTTGCTGCGCTCGGTGCTGGGCCTGCGCCACGGGACACCGAGCCACGACACGTTCAGCCGCGTCTTCCGCCTGCTCGATCCGCAGGCTTTCGAGCGGAGCTTCCAGCGTTTCATGGGGGCCTTTGCGGGGCAGATGAAGATCGAACGGGCCAAGGGCGTCATCGCTCTCGACGGCAAGGCGCTGAGGCGGGCCTATGAGCGTGGCCGGAGCCACATGCCACCCTTGATGGTCACGGCATGGGGCGCACACACGCGCATGGCGCTGGCCAATGTGCTGGCCGAAGAAGGCGGCGAGGCGGCGGCGGGCTTGCGGATCATTGAGTTGCTCAAGCTGAGGGACTGCATTGTCACGGCGGACGCCTTGCATTGCCGACGTGACACAGCCGAGGCGATCCTCGCGGCCAAGGGGAACTATGTTCTGGCCCTCAAGAACAACCAGCCCCGGCTTCTGGCAGCGGCCCGCAACGCGATTGCCGAAGCACGCCGCATGAAGGACAAGCGATCGCCGCTGCATAAGGAACTCTCGCATGGCCGCAGGGAAAGCCGCGTCGCTTTTGTCGCCGCCGCCAAGACAAAGGAGGCCTCGGAACTGAACTTCCCGGGCCTGAAGGCCTTCGCCATGATCAGGGGCAAGCGGGACAAGGACAAGACGGTGGAACGCTACTATCTGCTCAGCCAGGACCACCCCCCGGCGCGGCTCATGGAGATCGTGCGCGACCATTGGGGCATCGAGAACCGCCTGCACTGGACGCTTGATGTCGTGCTCGACGAGGACGGGACGCGCAATCGCAAGGACAACGCGCCAGTCAATCTCGCCATCCTCAGGCGACTGGCGCTCAACATCGCCAGAGCCCACCCCGACAAAAAGACATCCATGCGCGGAAAACTCAAACGCGCTGGATGGGATCAAACATTCATGTTCGATATGCTCGTCAACATGCGATAGCCCTGCCCTTGCGGGGAGGTCGAAAAATTCCCTTTGAATTTTTCGGGTGGGGGGAAAGGCATCACATCCCTTCACCCATCCGTCACATTCCCGCCTATACTGCGCCCCACGCGCAATTCAGTTCCGGGGAACCTCCATGCTTCGCACCGCCTTCGACGGCTCGCATCGCCGCCGCATCTATGTCTTCCGCCACGGCGACGTCTCCTATGTCGATGACAACGGCGTCCGCGTCGCGGATTCAACCATCGTACCGCTCACCCCCTGGGGCCGCGAACAGGCGACCATGACCGGCAAGGCGCTCGCCAATATCCCCTTCGACCGCGCCATCGCCTCAAGCTTCCCGCGCAGTCAGGAAACAGCCGCTTTGATCCTCGAAGGCCGCGGCCTCGAGATCGAAAAGGAAGACGCCTTCGTCGAGTTCCAGGGCGACGCCGCCACGCGCAACGCCGTCACCGACCTCAACGAACTCGCCTATGCTTTCAGGAATGCTCACGTTCCGGGCGAACGCTACATCGGCGGCGACGTCTTTGAAGAGGTCTATGCCCGCGTCATCAATCGCTTCGAGGAAGTGCTGAAGGAAAAGAACTGGGAGACCCTCGCCATCGTCGCCCACGGCGGCATCAACCGCCTCTTCCTCGGCTGGGCCTTCGGCACGGGTCTGGCGAACTTCAACGCCATCGACCAGAACACCTGCTGCTTCAACGTCATCGACGTCGACACGCATCCCGAAACCGGCGAAGTCGTCCGCAAATGCGTTCGCACGATGAACACCGCGGTCTACGACATCCCGAAAGAGTCGAGCCACCTCTACTCCCTCGAACAGATCGCCACCCGCCTGCAGAAGAAGGCGAACGCCTAGCGCTTGTTGACGAACTTGTCGCTTTCTTCCTGCGCCGAACGGAAATTCGTCGAGAGCTGGCTCTGGTCCGCATCCGCATAAGCGCTCACCTTGTGAAGCGCATTGGCCGTCGCGTTGATCGCTTCCTTGACCATGCGCACAGCGGGCGCTGGCATGGCGGCGGCCTTATGCGCCAGCGTCATTGCTGCTTCGACGACCTTGCCATCCTCGGCGAGTTCATCGACCAGTCCCCAGTCCAGCGCATGATCCGCACCCATGCGTTCGCAGAGAATGCAGATGCGCTTGGCCCGCGCCGGACCGACGAGCGTGATGAGGCGTGGCAACGCGCCCCATTGCAGATTGATGCCGATCTTCACTTCCGGCACATAGAGAAAGGCGCCCTTGCCCATCACGCGCCAGTCGAGCGCCAGCGGCAGCGCAACGCCCGCCCCCACAGCCATGCCTTCGATCGCCGCCACCGTCACCTG
>DAIEIL010000013.1 GCA_027352645.1 Rhodobiaceae bacterium
TCGCGCGCTCGGCTATGACGCCCGCGACGAGGAATATCCGCAATTCACCGGCCATTGCTTCACGGGCGAATATCCGACGCCCCTCACCGACAAGGTCGGCGAACAGCGCACGGACCAATTGTCGCTGCTCTCCGAAATCGCGTAAGGCCATCGCAACATGACTGGACGTCTTCAGGACCGCATTGCGGTCATCACCGGCGCATCGCGCGGAATCGGCCGTGCCGTCGCGCTTGGTTTCGCGGCTGAAGGCGCCCATGTCATCCTCGTCGCACGCACCGTGGGCGGCCTTGAGGAAGTGGATGACGAGATCCGCAAGATCGGCGGCAAGGCGACGCTGGTTCCGCTCGACCTCACCGACTTCGACGCTCTCGACCGGCTCGGCGCGACGATATTCGAGCGCTGGGGCAAGCTCGACATTCTGGTCGGCAATGCCGGCACGCTCGGCGTGCTGACGCCGGTGAGCCATCTCGAAGTGAAGGCCTGGGACAAGATCGTCAATACGAACATCACCGCCAACTGGCGCCTGATCCGCTCCTTCGAGCCGCTGCTCAAGCGCTCGGATGCGGGCCGCGCGATCTTCGTGACCTCCAGTTCCGCGCATAAGGCGAAACCCTTCTGGGGCGGCTATGCGATGAGCAAGGCGGCGCTTGAAGCTCTGGTGCAGACCTGGGCCTCCGAATGCGCGAACACCAACGTCCGCGTCAATCTCCTGAGCCCCGGCGCGACGCGCACGGCCATGCGCAAGCAGGCCATGCCCGGCGAAGATCCCAGCGCGCTGACGAAGCCCGCCGATCTCGTGCCGCTCTTCATCGAACTTGCGATGGCCTCTTGCGAGAGGAATGGCGAGGTCGTGGAGTATAAGAAGCCCGCGAAGGCGTAACGCGCCGACCGGTTTCCGCCTTCCCCAACTCTCCAAGGAGTGGCCTGCAGGGCCGCACCTCGAAATTTGACCTTATTTCTTGTCCGCGAAGGGGTTCTTGCGCGCGCGCATGAACAGGCGGATCGGCACGCCCGGCAGGTCGAAGGTTTCGCGCAATCCATTCACCAGATAGCGGCGATAAGCGGTCGGCACTTCTTCCGCGCGGTTCGAAAAGACCGCGAAAGTCGGCGGACGCGATTTGACCTGCGCCATATATTTGATGTTGATCGCGCGGCCTTTCACGGCGGGCGGCGGATGGCGCGAAATCGCTTCTTCAAGCCAGCGATTGAGCTTGGCCGTCGAGATGCGCGCATTCCAGAGCGTATGCACCTTCTCGATCATGGGCATCAGCTTGTCCGTGCCGCGCCCCGTCAGGGCCGAAAGCGTGACGATGGGAAGCCCGCGCACCTGCGGCAACAGGCGCTCCAGCTCTTCCTTCAGCTCACGGAGCTTCGCCTGAGTATCTTCGACCACATCCCACTTGTTGACGACGATCAGCATCGCCCGGCCTTCCTGCTCGACGAGATCGACGATGTGCAGGTCCTGCCGCTCGAAGGGAATGCTCGCATCGAGCGTGACGGCGACGACTTCCGCAAAACGGATGGCGCGCAGCGTATCGGCGACGGAAAGCTTTTCGAGTTTCTGCGTGACGCGGGCGCGGCGGCGCATGCCCGCCGTGTCCCAAAGCTTCACGCGGCGGCCGCGCCATGTCCATTCGATGCCGATGGCGTCGCGCGTGATGCCCGCTTCGGGGCCGGTCAGCATGCGGTCTTCGCCGAGGAGGTAGTTCACCAGTGTCGACTTACCGACATTGGGACGGCCGACGACGGCGATGCGGAGCGGCGCTTCGAGATCCGGCTCATAGGGCGCTTCGGGATCGAAGCGGCCATCAGCATCTTCGGCTTCCGCAAGCGCGTCCTCGACGGCCTGCTCGCGCTCCTCTTCCTCGATCCGGTCGGCATAAGGTTGCAGCGATTGATAAAGCGCGGACAGCCCCTCGCCATGTTCGGCGGAAAGCGGAATAGGCGCGCCGAGGCCAAGCTCGAAGGCTTCCATGCGGCCCGACTCGCCCGCGCCGCCTTCGCACTTGTTGGCGACGAGCACGACCGGCGTCGGAGACTTGCGCAGGATCTGGGCGAAGCGCTTGTCGAGCGGCGTTACACCCGCGCGCGCATCCATGAGCAGAAGGCATACATCCGCCTCGGCGATGGCAGCATCGGTCTGCCGGCGCATGCGCCCTTCGAGGCTTTCGGTGGCGGCTTCTTCAAGGCCCGCGGTGTCCACGACCGTGAAGGTGAGGTCGCCGAGATGCGCCTCGCCCTCGCGGCGGTCGCGCGTCACCCCCGGCGTGTCATCGACAAGAGCAAGCTTCTTGCCGACCAACCGATTGAATAGCGTGGACTTGCCGACATTCGGCCTGCCCACAATGGCAACTTTGAATGGCACGGGGCTAATGCCCTCTCTTAACTCTCGGGCGCCCGCAGGCGCCGGGTCACTTCAACGCTACGAGTTCCGCGTCGTCGGTCAATACATAGACAATGCCGTCGGCAACGATCGGCGCAATCAACGCCTTACCCGGCAAGTCGATCTCGCTCTTGATCTCGCCGGTCTTGGCCTCGACCATGACAGCCTTGCCCGTCGTCGAGACGAATACCAGCTTGCCGCTCACGAGCAGCGGGCCGCTCCACTCGATCGGGTCCTTCTTGGCTTCCTCATCCTCATAGCGAGCAAGCTTGGTCAGCCAGCGGATGCGGCCATCGCGGCGCGACAACGCGACAATTTCCTGATCCGCAGTGACGAGGAAAATATACTCGCCCGCAACCCAGGGCGTCTGCACGCCGGAAATATCCTTGGTCCAGACGCGCTCGCCGGTACGGAGGTCGATGGACACCATGCGCCCCGCATGGCTGATCGCAAACACGCGGTCGTGGTCGATCACCGGACGGCCCGCAATGTCGTTGAGCTCGGAGAGCGAGGTCAGCGATCCGGTGCGCGTCAGCGAATCCGACCAGAGCACGGTGCCATTCTCGACGCGCAGCGCGAAAAGCTCGCCCGAGGAATAGGGGACGATGACGATAGAGCCGGAAACGGCAGGGCTCGTGGCGGCAAGAATGCCCGCGCTTTCCGTGATGCCGCGATGGCGCCAGAGGATATCGCCCTTGTCCTGCGACAGGCAGATCATCTGATTGTCCGACGTCACGACGAAGACCTTGCCCTCGCTCGCCGTCGGCGAGGCGCGGAACGGAACGCCGGCGTCCGTCGTCCAGAGAACCTTGCCGCTCGACGCGTCGAGCGCATGAACCTTGCCGAAGCCTGTGGCGACGAAGAGTTTGCCGCCGTCAAAAGCAACGCCGCCGCCGCGTGCCTTCTCGGAATCCTCGTCTTCCGGCGTCAGATCCTGCTTCCAGAGCTGGTTGCCGGACTTGGCGTCGAAGGCGCGCACGCCTGCTTCCGCATCGAGGACGAAGACCTTGCCATCCGCGACGATGGGCGACGCGACGACGCGCGATATGCTTCCGGAGCCAGCGCCCGCGCTCACGCTCCACAGCTTGGTCAGGCTGCCCGGCCCGGCGAGATTGTAATATGCGTTGTCGGCCGTGCCGCCCGGCTGCGTCCAGTCCTTGTTCTGAACGGGTTCTGGCAGATCGACCTCGCTGTCCTTGATCTCCGGATCAACTTCGAGCTTCGTGTCGAGTTCCATGACCGAGAGACGCTTGCCCGGAAGCTTCGGCTTGGGCGCGGAGCTGAACATGTCGTCGATGGTGCTGCAGCCGCCAAGGCCGAGCATGGCGACAGCCATCACGACGAGCCCTGCCGACCTGACCTTGGCCCCGATGCCGGCAGACCTGAAATCCGCAACCATGAATGTCACTCCGGCTTCGCGGCCGCGTCGGCGGGCGCTGCATTGTTGGTGGTCGAAGCGGCTCCGGCCGCTGCCGGTTTCGCTTCGGATTTCGCCGCGGGCCTCGGCAGATGCGGCGCGATCAGCGCCTGCATCACATGAGCGCGATCGCGAATGCCTGCCGATGTTGCGGCATCGCCGACGATCGCGTCGAAATAGCCCTGCGCCTCGGCATATTTGCCGGCCTTGTACGCCGAGAGACCGAGAACCTCGCGAGCGCTGTTCTTCCAGCCATTCTCGCTGTCATTGAGTTCGCCGATGCGCGCCTTGATGTCGTCATAGCTGGCAGTGTCGACGACGAGCAAAGCCGCCTTGACGCGCGCCATGTCGCGCAGCGTCTGCGGAACACCGGACTTCGCGGCCAACGCGTCGTAAACGACGACCGCGCCCTTCGCGTCGCCCGCATCGACAAGCGCGGCGGCTTGGCGGAGTTGCGCCAGCGCGGCGTAGCCCGCAGGCGCCGTCGCGGCGAATTCGCCGTAAGCGGCGGCGGCCTTTGCCGGGCCGTCCTTCGCCGCCTGTTCGACGATCGCGATATAGCGGGCGGAAGCCGCCTCGTTGCGCGAGCGTTCCCAGGCGCGCCATCCGACGATCGCGGTTGCGATGACGATGATCGCGACCGCGAGGCCGACGAGATAGATGCCGAATTTTTCCCAAAGCTGCTTCAACCGGTCGCGGCGAAGGTCTTCTTCGATTTCACGGAAGAGATCGGTCAAGAGCGCACTCCGAAGGGTGACCAGGAAGCAATAATCAGGGAAGGCGCCGACGCGGCGCGAGACGCCCTCCCCCTCACCCACTCACATGGGCGGCGTAAAATAGCCCGAGGGCCCCGGATTGGCAAACCTCATCCGGCCGGAAAGCCCCACAAACGCCTGTAATTATTTTACTTTTTTCATGCCGTAGGTGTGCTCGGCGGCCGGAAAGGTCCGCGCGCGCACTTCGCGGGCATAGGCTTCGGCCGCGCCGGCGATCTGGGCGCCCAGCGTGGCGAATTCCTTGACGAATTTCGGCGCGCGGGGGGAAAGGCCCAGCATGTCTTCCAGCACCAGAATCTGGCCGTCGCAGGCCGCCGAAGCGCCGATGCCGATGGTCGGCACGTCGATCTGGCCGGTGATCTTGGCAGCCAGCGGCTCGGCCATGCCTTCGAGCACAACGGCAAAGGCGCCCGCTTCAGCAACTGCCCTCGCGTCTTCCTCGATCGCCGCCCATTCCTCCTCGACGCGGCCTTGCGTCTTGAAGCCGCCCATGACCTGGATCGACTGCGGCGTCAGGCCGATATGAGCCATGACCGGAATGCCGCGCTCATTGAGATAGCGGATGGTCGGCGCGAGGCGCTTGCCGCCTTCGAGCTTCACGGCCGTGCAGCCCGTTTCCTTGATGATGCGGACGGCATTGCGGAAGGCGACTTCGGGGCTCTCCTCATAGGAGCCGAAGGGCATGTCCACGACGACAAGCGCGCGCTCCGTGCCGCGAACCACGGCGGAACCATGCGCGATCATCATGTCGAGCGTGACGCCAAGCGTCGTCTCCATGCCGTACATGACCATGCCCAGCGAGTCGCCGACCAGAATCACATCGACATAGGGGTCGATATAGCGCGCCGTATGCGCGTGATAGCCGGTCAGGCAAACCACCGGCTCGTTGCCCTTGCGGGCGCGGATATCGGGAACCGTGATGCGCTTGATCTTGGACTGTACTGACATGCCGGATCATCCCTGCGTTGAGGCCGAGCCCGATTGAGGCCGCCCAATAGATAATATCTGCGCGTGGAATTTCGAGGCGGCCGGACGCCGCGCCGGAAAGGGCTTCAAAATCAAGCCCTTGGGTGCCTCCCGGCACCTTACCCGATCCTTGTGGCGCGACCTTATCCGACGCGGAGGCTGGGCGCAATCAGACGGGATGGGGCCGCCTGTTAGCCTGCATCCGACTTGTCAAGGTCGTGGGCCAGCGTACCGGGCGGCCCGACCAGTTCGCGATAGGCGATAGAGAGCGCCGCAACGCCGACAATGGCGAAGAAGATGTAGAAGACCGCCCCAAGCACATAGACGGCGAATGTCGGGAGCCCAAGCGACAGCAGCACCGTGCCGACCACCACGAAGGCAACCGCGATGGGCAGAGTCGCAAGCATCATCAGCAACACGAGGCGCCAGAAATTGCCGCTTGTGCGCTAAAGGATCAGCCGCGGATCGATCGGCTCATCGACCGCAATGCCCGGGAGCAGCAGCAAGAGGCGCGTGAAATAGTAAAGGGCGAAAGCCAGTGCAACGAGCCCCAGCAATGCGACTAGCGCGAGGGAGGAGCTGGCGGCCCCATCATTCAGTGCGACCGTCATGGCGGCCATGATGTAGCCCGGTAGCATGAACAGGCCGAGAAAGATCGACACCATCAAAAAGCGCGCCTCGCGCTTGCCGAAGTGAAGATGAAAACTGCCGGGCGCCACGTCGCCGACGAGAATGAAGCGGTGCCACGCAACCGCGATGATCGGCCAGAGGAAGAGCGACGCGATCTCGAGAAGAAAGCGCAATCCCGGATTGGCCTCTGCATCGAGCAGGGCTCCAACGATCGTCAGCGTGATGTAGAGACTGCCCGGCAACCAGATGAGCCTGAGCATCTGTCCGAAATGCGCCCAGGCGCCCGCATAGGCTTCCTTGACCGCCGCGGCGACATCGAGCTTGCGATGGCTCGCGACCGGCTGAAACGGATCGCTCATTTCACTCCCCCGCCCAGCTGCGCCTTCCGCGCGCGCTTGGCGTCGAGTGCGAAGACATGATCCTGATAGTCGCGGTTGCCCGGCTCGATGGTGAGCGCCTGCATATAGTCGCGGCGCGCGGGCTCGTACTGGTTCAGCGCTTCATAGGCAGCACCGCGCACGAAAAAAGATGCCGCACGATACTTGTCGAGATTGACCGCCTTGTCGGCATCCTGGAGCGCGCGCTGGTACTCGCCGAGATCGCGCAAGGCATTCGAGCGATTGGCGTAGATCATGCCATCGCCCGGCGCATATTTGAGCGCCTCCGTATAGTCGACGATGGAACGCTTCGAATCCCCGAGGTTCCGATAGGCGACGCCGCGATTGATGAGCGCGGCGACGAGATCCTCCTTCGCGAGCTGCCCGGACTCGATCGCCTTGGTGCAGTAGCCGATCGCGGATTTGTCGTTGCCGCTGCGAAACTGCTCATAACAGAGCGTGTTGTCGCCGACAGCGTCGGCATGGGCTGCAGCGGGCAGAAGCCCGACGACAAGGAACCCGGCTAACACGAAGCGTCTCATCGTATCCTCCCAACAGGGGCAAGCCCAAGTCTAGCGCCGCCCGCGCATCATGAAAACCAGTAACGATACCCTCGCTATCGCACGATGAGAGCGATCCATCGAAACGCACTGAATTAAAAGTCTTTCCTCTGACGGTCAAATACTGACTGGCGGATTGTCAAAATCTTTCGCTTTTGATTTCGAATCGAGATTTGGACCACCGAAAGTTGGCGGGAGTTCGATAACAATCAGGATCAATCCGTCGATTGCCTATATCTCCAACGACAATGACAGCGTCGGCGTGGGGAGGGAAAGCCGTCAAGCTGCGCCAACGACACTCCCGCAATCGACCTTCAGAAAAATACGCAGCGATGAATGGCGTGTGGCCTGCTCCTGCCGATCAGGCGGCCCCTGATAAAGGCTACGACCTAGGCGATCCTCAAGCGAGAAAATACGAGAACCTTCACCTCCGCCAAGATGGCAGCCAGCACCGCCGCAGCAGCAAGGGCGATGGCGACCATCCAGATCGGCAACGGGGCCATGGAGATTCCGACAACGGCAAATGTCGATGCGAGCACGACATCGGCCACAGATGACACAACCACCCAGAGGCTAGGACGAGGGCCCCACAGATGCCGCCGCCCACGAATGGCGTAGATCGTCGCCTGGCTGCTGAAAACCAGAGTTATGAAGGCCAGAGTTCTCAAGACTCCGGCCTCCAGCCTCAATCCAAAATGTCCGATTGCCAGGACGCCAGTGCAGAAGGCCAATTGGCAGACGCCCATGACGACGCCCGCCGCTGTCAGGCTACTGATACGCCATACATTTGGCATCGGGGATGGCCGCACATTGTCTGTCGTCAACGACATGGCAAGAAAATCGCCCGCGATCATTACGATGACCATCAGCAACGGCGTCAATATCCCCTGCCCCGTCAAAAAGAGACCGACGATCAGGAAGAGAATCGTCACAATCTTCTTAATGACGGAGTTCAGTGTGTAGGTCAGAATGCGTTGGAAGGTCACCCTGCCTTCCTTGACTGCGGCGACGATACCCGCGAGCCCGGGTTCGGTAAGAACCATACCGGCCGCCGATTTGGCAACGTCAGTGGCGGTCGACACCGCGATTCCCATCTGGGCCTGACGCAACGCCGGGGCATCGTTGGCACCATCGCCGCACATGCCGACGGCGTGGCCGTCCTGCTGGAATGCCCTGACGAGCTTGTACTTGTCCTCCGGCAGGACCCCGGCGAAGATCGCGAATTGTTCAGGGCTGACGGTGTCTGGAATCGGTCCTGGCGGGCAGACCGCACCATCAAGCCCCACCGCATGAGCCACGCTCGCCGCCGTCGCCGGGGCATCGCCTGTCACCATCACGGTGCGAACGCCCAGATCATGCAGTTCAGCGATGAGTGCAGCCGAGTCAGCGCGCGGCGGGTCGCTCAGCGCGATCAGTCCTGCAAGCTTCATCGATTTCGGTGGTCCGAAAGCGACCGCCAACACCCTTAACCCCATCTTCTCGAGTTCATCGCACATGGCTGTCGCGGTTGATGAAGGCTCGGTTAGACCGATGACTGCCGCGAAAGCGCCTTTTACAACACGTTGCGTCTCGCCAGCGCGATCCTGGACCCTTGCCTCCGACATCTTCGTCGTCGGGTCGAACGGCACGAACTCCATCAGCTTCGACACTTCTGAAACCGCCTTGGCCGAGGCGGCTGACCGAATGGCACTGTCCACCGGATCCTGACCGCCATCCGAACTGGCCATTGCGGCCAGTGCCAGAACATGTGCCTCGTCAAATCCGGGCATGGGGCGAACGGTGGTCATCGTCAGAGCATTCTGAGTCAGGGTGCCCGTCTTGTCGGCGCACAAGACGGTCATCGTCGCCGCCTCATCCACAGCCGAAAGGCGAGTCGAAAGAACGCCAAAGTTTGCCAGAGCCCGCGCCCCGAGTGCAGACGCCAGCGTGAAGGTCGCCGGCAGCGCGACGGGGATCGATGCAAGAACCGCCGTCAGGACGAGAGGGACGATCTCGGCGGCTGGCATCTTGAGCCAGTAGGCATAGGTCACAAGGAGGAAGATCGCGACGCCATTCAGGACGGCAAGATTGCGCACCACATGCAAGACTGCTTGCTGCTGGGAACTTACGACATGGGCGGTGCGGACGAGTTCCGCGGTGCGTCCGAACTTGGTTCGCGCTCCGGTGGTGATGACCTCCGCGACCGCCTCGCCGCGCCGTACCAAAGCACCTGCATAGGCTTGTATGCCCGCACCGGCCTCTATGGGCACCGATTCACCTGTCAGCATCGACTGGTCGAGCAGGACTTCACCTGAGACAAGACGGACATCCGCAGGGACTATACCGCCGAGCGTCAGTTTCACAGCATCGCCCGGAACCAGTTCGACGACAGGCAGGGTCCTCCACACGCCGTCGCGCCGGACAGATGCGTTCAGCGCCAAGCGCGACCTGAGCGCCGCGAGAGTCGCCTGGGCGCGACTCTCCTGGAACAATCCAAGAGCCGCATTGAACACCAACAAAGCCGCGATGATCGCGGCTTCGACATCTTTGCCAAGTATCAATTCAAGTACAATCGCCGCCTCAAGCATCCATGGAACGGGCGCCCAGAACTTTTCCAGCACCATGCGAAGCGGGTGCGCGCTCGTATCGGGCATTGCATTGGGGCCGAACTTCTCCCGCCGATCACGAGCATCTTCGCTAGTCAGGCCCGTCGGCCCGCCAATGTCGGTGGCGCTGCTTGATTTGGCTGAATAGCCGGCTACCGAAGATGATGGGCTCGTCATATTCAGCCTCCATACCCGAGCACATGCCACGAACACACTACGCCGGGCGGCGCTTGCGCAGCGGAGCACTTCAGAGTCCAACAACCCAGAGCAATAGGCTCGTCTCAACGCAGCCCGCGGGAATTCAAAAACATCATCAGCAATCCCGGCTTCCGTGAATTCCCGCGCAACGGATCGACGTAGACCAACAACATGACGAAACAAGGGCAGCACCAGGTGGCGGCAGGTTGCCGATCATCACCAAGACTGCCTCTAACCATATATTTTCTATGCTATTTCTATATGGGTTCCCTCACGCCCCCTTCACTCCCACTCGATCGTTCCCGGCGGCTTCGAGGTCACGTCGTAGACGACGCGGTTGATGCCGCGGACTTCGTTGATGATGCGCGTGGAGACGTGGCTCAGGAAGTCATGGCTGAACGGGTAGTAATCTGCCGTCATGCCGTCGGTGGACGTCACGGCGCGAAGCGCGCAGACATAGTCATAGGTGCGCTCGTCACCCATCACACCGACGGTGCGCACGGGAAGCAGCACGGCGAAGGCCTGCCAGATTTCATTGTAGAGCCCGGCGTGCCGGATCTCTTCGAGATAGATCGTGTCGGCCTTGCGCAGAAGTTCGAGCTTCTCGCGCGTGATCTCGCCAGGCACGCGGATCGCCAGGCCCGGCCCCGGGAAGGGATGACGCCCGACGAATTCTTCCGGCAGGCCAAGCTCCTTGCCGAGCACGCGCACCTCGTCCTTGAAGAGTTCGCGCAACGGCTCCACGAGTTTCATGTTCAT
This sequence comes from Rhodobiaceae bacterium, assembly GCA_027352645.1. Lineage (GTDB taxonomy): Bacteria > Pseudomonadota > Alphaproteobacteria > Parvibaculales > Parvibaculaceae > Parvibaculum. Next base: position 10,652 of record DAIEIL010000013.1, read on the forward strand.
GCGCTCGGGAAGACCGCCGACATTGTGGTGGCTCTTGATGGTGACCGAAGGGCCACCCGTGAAGGAGACGCTTTCGATCACGTCCGGATAGAGCGTGCCCTGCGCGAGGAATCCCGCGCCGCCGATCTTCTTCGCTTCCGTTTCGAAAACGTCGATGAAGGTCGCGCCGATGATCTTGCGCTTCTGCTCCGGGTCGCTGACGCCTTCGAGCTTGCCGAGGAAGAGTTCGCCCGCATCCACATGCACGAGCGGGATGTTGTAGTGATGGCGGAAAAGATTCACCACCTGCTCCGCCTCGCCCGCGCGCAGGAGGCCGGTGTCGACGAAGACGCATTGCAGCTGGTCGCCGATCGCCTCATGCAGCAGCACCGCAACGACCGAGGAGTCGACGCCGCCGGAAAGGCCGCAGATGACCTTGCCGGAGCCAACCTGCTCGCGCACCTTCGCGATCTCGTTCTCGCGGAAGGCGGCCATCGTCCAGTCGCCCTTGCAGCCGCAAATCACATGCGTGAAGTTGCGCAGCATGTCGCGGCCGCGCGGCGTGTGCGCGACTTCGGCATGAAACTGGATGCCGTAGAAATTGCGGGCTTCGTCGGCGATGGCCGCGAAGGGCGCGTTGCGGCTCACCGCCACGACCTTGAAGCCTTCCGGGATCGCGACGACGCGGTCGCCGTGGCTCATCCAGACGGGTTCCTGCTCGTCGATGGTGAGCAGCCCTTCGAAGAGCTTGCAATCCTCGGTGACCGTGATGACCGCGCGGCCGAACTCGCGCTCTTCCGAGCTTTCGACCTTGCCGCCGAGCTGCGCGCACATGGTCTGCTCGCCGTAGCAGATGCCGAGAACGGGGAGGCCGCAGGTAAAGACCCAGTCGTCGGCGCGGGGCGAGCCGATGCCTGTCGTGCTTGCCGGGCTGCCTGAGAGGACGATGCCCTTCGGCTTGTAGGTTTCGAGCAGGCCCTGTGTCCGGTTGAAGGGGACGATCTCGCAATAGACGCCGCTTTCGCGAACACGCCGCGCGATGAGCTGCGTGACCTGGCTGCCAAAATCAATGATGAGAATACGATCGGTCATAATCAGCCTAGGGATGATTTGCGGGTGAAGTGGAATTGAGCGCGGCGGCAAGCGCCCCCGTTTGCGGACAGGTCGCGCAGATGAGGCGAAGCTTTCGGAGCTTGTCCCTGGCATCGCCGGTCTTGCCTTCGGCAATATCGAGCTTGCCGGAGCCCAGAAGCGCATCGGGCTCCGTCGGCTCGACGTCCAGCGCGAAGTCGTAATATTTGCGCGCGACGTCGCGCTTGTTCTGTGTCTGGTAGTAGCGGCCGAGCATTGCCAGCGCATGAGCATTGGCGGGATCCGCAACAACAGCCTCTTCCAGAAGGCGTTTGGCGCCGATCGCATCGCCATCGGCAAGCGCGGTTGCCCCCTTGTCGGCCAGTTGACGCGATGCCTGTTGCGACGCCAGATTGACCTGCGCGGCGGCAGGCAGCGCGCTCGCAAAGAGCGGCGCCAGAATGCAGAGCGAGCGGAGGAAAACGGCCGTCATCCGTCGGGGCCTCGAAGGGGAATGTGATCCGTTGGACCATCCCTGCCCGATTGCGTCAAGAGCCGTCCGTCCACGCGTCATTTCATGTCTTTCGCTGCATGATGGCGACGAAAAACCCGTCCGTACCATTGCGCGCGGGCGAAAGCCGGAGGCCGAGGCCAGAGGGCGCATTGAGCACAGGCAGGTCTTCAGGCCAGCGTGATTTCCAGGGCAACTGCACGAAGTCCTCGCGCTGGCCGAGGAAGGCCGCAATACGGTCCTCGTTCTCGGACGGCAGCAGCGAACAGGTGACATAGACGAGCCGTCCGCCGGGGCGGACGAGCCGCGCGCCGCGAACCAGCACTTCGGCCTGTGTCACCCGATAGCTTTCCAGAAGCTCCGGCGTGAGCCGCCAGCGCGCATCGGGGCTGCGGCGCCAGGCGCCGGTGCCGCTGCAAGGCGCGTCGACCAGCACGCTGTCGGCCTTGCCTTCGAGATCGGGAAAATCCGCATCGGGGCCGCCGGGCAGGATATGCGGCTTGATGAAGCGCGTCTGGATGTTTCGGGTCCCTGCCCGCTGCGCGCGCGGCATCAGCCGCGCAAGGCGGCGGCGATCCGTATCGCAAGCATGGATCTGTCCGCGATTGCCCATGAGCGCTGCCAGCGCCAGCGACTTGCCGCCGCCGCCCGCGCAGAGATCGACAACTTGTTCACCGGGCGCGGCCCCGGCCACGAGGCAGGCGAGCTGCGAACCTTCGTCCTGCACCTCGACGAGCCCGTCGCGGAATGCCGTGAGCCCCGCGATATTGGCGCGCCCCTTGAGGCGGAGGCCCCAGGGCGAAAGCGGGCAAGGCTCCGTCTCGACATTTTCTGCGGCAAGAGCTTCCATCGCCGCCTCGCGCGTGCCCTTCAGAAGGTTGACGCGCAGGTCGGTCGGCGCGCGCTCCATGAGCGCAGCCATTTCGGCTTCGAGATCGGCGCCAAAGGCGCGCTCGAATTCCGGGTGAAGCCATTCCGGGTAGTTGAGACGCACGGAAGCAGGCGCATCTGCAGCCGGCAGCGCCGCGGCGCGCAGCGCTGCCGCCTCTTCGGGCGCAAGCGCGGCGGGCGCATGTCGCGCGCCGTCCGCCAGCGCCATGGCGCCTGCATGCCCCGCCCCGTCGATGAGCGCGACTGCGCCCAGCGCGAGAAGGCGCGGCGTATCGGCGCCAAGCGCGGCGGCGAGTTCGCCGCGATGGCGCAGCACGCTGTAGACGAGTTCACTCACCGCCGCGCGATCCTTCGATCCCGCGAAGCGGCTCGCCCGCGCCCAGCCGTCGACCACGCGATCGGCGGGGTGCCTCGTCTCGGCGATGGTTGAAAGAATATCGATCGCCGCCTGAAGACGGGCCCCGGGGGTCATGTTTCCGCCTGACTGAAATTAGCTGCCGACGC
>DAIEIL010000022.1 GCA_027352645.1 Rhodobiaceae bacterium
CGAATAACCCATGCCGCCGTGAACCTGCATGGCGAAATCCGCCGCCTCGCAGACGAGACGGTTCGCGCGGTAATTGCACATCGAAACCTTGTCGGAGAGATATTTCGCGACGTCGGGCTTCGGCATCTGATCCATCTGCCAGGCGGTCTTGAGGATCAGGGTGCGGATCATTTCGGCTTCGGTGTGGAATTCGACCAGCGGGAACTGGATCGCCTGGTTCACCGCAAGCGGCTTGCCGAAGGGCTTGCGCTGCTTGGCATATTTCACGCTCTCATTGATGCAGAACTGCGCCGCGCCAACGGATGAAGCCGCCTGACGGATGCGGTTTTCATGCACGAAATGCTGCGCGAGTTCGAGGCCGCGCTCGATGCCGCCGAGGTAGTCGCCTTCCGGCACCCAGACATTCTTGAAGGCGACGCGCGGATGGTCCGTCGGCATGTTGAAGGTCCAGAGATATTCCTCGATCTCCACGCCCGGCGCATCCATCGGCACGATGAAGCAGGTGATGCCCAGCGCATCGCCGTCCTTGCCGCTGGTGCGCGCGAACACGAAGTCATGCGTGGCGACATGGACGCCCGTGTTCCACATCTTGCGGCCGTTGATGAGCCAGCCATCCTTGCCGTCGCGCTTCTCGGGACGAGCGACCGTCTCCATCCATGTCGCATCCGATCCGTGATCGGGTTCGGTCAAGCCGAAGGCCACACGGATCGAACCGTCCAGCGAACCAGGAATGAAGGTCTTCTTCTGCTCTTCGGTGCCGAAATCGCGGAACATCAGCACGGTCGGAAAATTGCCGACGATCGAGCTTTCATTCTGCAGATCGTTGTGAAGGCCGAGACCCTTGGCGGCGAGATGTTCGCGGATGACGGCCATGCCGAGATTGGTGCCGTTCTGCCCGCCATATTCCTTCGGCAGGGCATAGCGCAGATGGCCGGCCTTGTCGGCGAGCTTGCGCATCCTGCCGAGCAGTTCTTCCCACTCGTGGCGGGGCAGGCCCTGATTATCCCAATCGGTGCGGGCGTGCTCGCGGCGGTGATCGAAGAACCGCTCATTGTCGTCCTGCGCCTGAAGCGGCTTGATTTCCTTTTCGATGAAGGCGTCGAGCACCGCGAGATAGTCGGTGATCTCCTTGGGAATGGTGAAATCCATGGTTGGTCCTCCCGTTATCGGTTCTGTTCTGGAATAGGAATGCGCCCACTATAGACTTCGGAATAGCGGACGAAAGCTCGCCGACACTTGCCCCTACGTTAACGCTTCGTCCGCCTAACTCGTTGTCCAACCACAAGATTTAGCCGTGAACGAAGCCGGAAAACGAAGCGGTCATCGATTCGGACATGCTTCGTTCGCGCAATATTCCGGAACATGCGGTAACAGGTGTTAATTGCCCCTGCCGCGCGCGGAAGGCTTGCGCGGCGCTTCCCTTGCGCCGATTGTTCCGGCGGAGCATGTAGCTGAGATGAGCATCACCCACCCCGGAGCAGTGTCAGACGGCCTCGCGCGAGCCCGCCGCATCACGGCTGTTCTCGGCCCGACGAATACCGGCAAGACGCATCTCGCCATTGAGCGGATGATGGCGCATGAGACAGGCATGATCGGCCTGCCCCTCAGGCTGCTCGCCCGCGAGGTTTATGACCGCGTCGTGAAGGTGAAGGGCGCGGGCGTCGTGGCGCTCATTACAGGCGAGGAAAAGATACTTCCCGCCCATGCGCGTTATTTCATCTGCACCGTGGAGGCCATGCCGCTCGAACGCGAGGTCGAGTTCCTCGCGGTCGACGAGATCCAGCTCGCCGCCGACCGCGAACGCGGCCACACATTCACGGACCGGCTGCTGCGCGCTCGCGGCCTTTCCGAAACCATGATGCTGGGCTCGGAAACGGTTCACGGCCTCATCCAGAAGCTGTTGCCGGACACGATCTTCGTGAGCCGCCCACGTTTCTCGGAATTGTCATGGACGGGCTCGAAAAAGCTGACGCGCCTGCCGCGCCGCTCGGCCGTCGTCGCCTTTTCCGCCGATCAGGTCTATGCGATCGCGGAACTCATCCGCCGTCAGCGCGGCGGCGCCGCCGTGGTCATGGGCGCGCTCAGCCCGCGGACCCGCAACGCGCAGGTCGCGCTCTACCAGTCGGGCGATGTCGATTTCCTCGTCGCCACCGACGCCATCGGCATGGGCCTCAACATGGATGTCGACCATGTGGCCTTTGCCTCGACATCGAAATTCGATGGGCTTCACCACCGCCCCTTGCGCGTTTCCGAACTCGCCCAGATCGCCGGGCGAGCCGGCCGCCACATGAATAACGGCACTTTCGGCGTGACCGGCGAGGCCGCGCCGCTGGCCCAGGACACGATCGAACGCATCGAAAACCACCTGTTCGACGCCGAACATGTGTTGCAATGGCGCAACCCGCATCTGGAATTCGGCAGCGTTCAGGCCCTGATCAAAAGCCTCGAACGCTCCCCCGACAGGCCCGGATTGACCCGCGCGCAGAGCGGCGACGACGGCGAAGCGCTCCAGCGGATGATGCGCGACGAGGATGTGGCGCGCATCGCACGTTCCCCTGCGGCAATCAGGCGCTTGTGGGAAGTGGCGCAGATTCCGGACTTCAGAAAGACGCTTGCAAGCGAACATGCGAGCCTTTTGACGCGGATTTATCTCTTTTTGATGCAGGATTCCGGTAAGATTTCCGAGGACTGGCTGGCGGGGCAATTGGCGCGTGTCGATCGCACGGATGGCGACATAGATACGCTTGCAAGCCGCATCGCCCATGTCCGGACCTGGACCTATGTATCCAACCGTGCCGACTGGCTTCAGAATCCTGCTCATTGGCAGGAGCGCACGCGTGAGATAGAGGATAAGCTCTCCGACGCTTTGCATGAGCGCCTGACGCAGCGGTTCATAGACCGCCGCACCAGCGTCCTGATGAAGCGTCTGCGCCAGAACGAGGATCTTATGGCGGCGGTAAATAGCGACGGTGAAGTTCTGGTGGAAGGCGAGTATGTAGGCCGCCTCCAGGGATTTGTATTCGTGCCCGATCTGAAGGCCGAAGGCGTGCATGGCAACGTGTTGCGTGCAGCCTCCGAACCCGTGATCGCGCTCGAGATTGCGGCCCGCGCGGCAAGGCTCGCTGCGGCACCGGATCTCGACATCCACCTGTCGGAGCACGGGCGGCTGATCTGGGATGGAAGCCCGGTGGCGGAACTCAAGGCGAGCGACAATCCGCTCGTCCCGCGCATCGAGATTCTTGCCGGCGACGAGCTCAACGGCCCGTCGCGAGAAGCCGTGGCGGAAAGGCTCGATGCCTGGCTCAAGGCCCATGTCGCAAGCGTTCTCGCGCCGCTCGTTGCGCTTCGGGATGCGGAAGACGTGGTGGGTCTTGCCCGCGGCATCGCATTCCGCCTCGTTGAAAATTTCGGATCGCTCCGCCGCGAAAAGGTGGCCGAAGATGTGCGCGCCCTCGATCAGGCGGCGCGCGGCCAGCTCCGCAAATATGGCGTGCGCTTCGGCAGCTACTCGATCTTCATGCCTGCGCTGCTGAAACCGGCGCCTGCGCGGCTTCTGCTGACACTCTGGGCGCTCACGCGCAAGGACGCGGCCGATCCCTTTGCCGACCTGCCGCAGCCGCCGACGCCGGGCCTGACCTCGGTGCCGGGCGATACCAATGCGCCCGCAGGCTTCTATGAAGCGCTCGGCTTCCGCCTTTGCGGCGGCCGCGCCGTGCGGCTCGACATGCTGGAGCGCATCGCCGATCTCATCCGGCCCGTCATCGCCGACCGCAGCTACAATGGCGGCTTCGTCGTGACGCCCGCCATGATGTCGCTTGTCGGCTGCTCGGGCGAGGAATTCGCCAATCTCCTGAAGGGCCTCGGCTATCGCCAGCGCCTCGAAAAGGTGAAGCCGCCGAAGCCCGCCGCCGAAAAGCCCATCGCGCCGACCACGCCTCTGATCGTCGTGGTGAAAAATTCGGGATCGGATGCGAAGGTTGATGGGGCCGAGCCCGTTGCCTCGGAAGCCGTTGCTCCGGAAACCGTTGCGCCGGAAGCGGAGCAGGTCGAAGCCGAGATTGCTGCGGCGGAAGAAACTGTCGCCGCAGAGGAAGCGGCGCATGAGGAATCCGTGGCGCAGGAAGCCGCTTCCGAGGAAGCAGCCCCGGCCGAGACGGCTGAAACAGCCGCCACCGAAGCGGCGCCCGCCGCCGAGGACGAACTCGTCGAACTCGAAATCTGGCGCCCCGTCCGCCGCCACAAGCCCGAGCAGCGCCCGCGCCGCGAGCGCAAGGCAGAAGGCGCGGAAGGCGCCGCTGCGCCCGACGCCCAATCGCGCCGCGAACGCTACAAGGGCCCCAATCGCGAACGCGACGGCGAGAAGCGCGCCGATGCCGGCGGCAAGCGCAACGAACGCCATGGTGATCGCAAGGAGGGCGATCGCAAGGAGGGTGAGCGCAAAGGCGGCGGCGAGCGCAAGGGCGGCAAGCCGCGTCATGGCGGCAAGGATCGCGATGAACGCAACGGCAAGGGCAGCGAGAGGCGCGAATATTCCTCCAAGCCCCCGCGCCGCGAACGCGAGATCGATCCGGATTCACCCTTCGCCGCGCTCGCCGTGCTCAAAGAGCGCGTGCGCGGCAACTGATCCTCGGCGATGGCGGATGAGGGCGACGTCGCAGGCGGCGGTCAACGCATCGACCGCTGGCTCTGGTATACGCGGCTTCTGAAAAGCCGCACCCTTGCCGCCACGCTCGTCACCTCGGGCAAGCTGCGCCTCAATGGCGAACGGACTGCCAAGGCCAGCCGCCTTGTGCGACCGAATGACGTGCTGACTTTTCCGCTCGGGCCTCATATTCGCGTGATCAAGGTGCTGAAGCCGGGAACGCGGCGCGGGCCTGCGCCCGAAGCGCAAACGCTCTACGAGGATATGGACCCGCCCCGGCCTCGTGACGCATCCGACGCGCCGAAATCCGGCCCGGTGCGCGAGGCAGGCAGCGGACGCCCGACCAAGAAGGAACGCCGCCAGACGGAAGCCCTGAAAGGCGAGTACGACGAATGAACAAACACCATGCTTGATCGGCTGAAGGCATTTCTGGGCGCCCCCCAGGCGATTGCGGGCCATCGCTTCCATGACCTCGAAGTGGCCGTCGCCGCCCTTCTGGTGCGCGCCGCGACCACGCATGAGGATTTCAACGAGCCGGAGCGCGATGCCATTCGCCGCATACTCGCATCGACCTT
>DAIEIL010000038.1 GCA_027352645.1 Rhodobiaceae bacterium
TGCAGGCTCCTACCTCAACTCCAAGCAGGTCGGCGCGCAGGACTTCAACTCCTACGGCGCACGCCGCGGCAATCATGAAGTGATGATGCGCGGCACCTTCGCCAACATCCGCATCAAGAACCAGATGCTGAAGGGTATCGAAGGCGGGTTGACGAAGCTTGAGCCGGAAGGCACCCAGATGCCGATCTACGACGCGGCGATGGAGTACAAGCACCGCGGCACGCCGCTGGTGATCTTCGCCGGCAAGGAATACGGCACCGGCTCGTCGCGCGACTGGGCGGCGAAGGGCACCATGCTCCTCGGCGTCAAGGCTGTCGTCGCGCAGAGCTTCGAGCGTATCCACCGCTCGAACCTCGTGGGCATGGGCGTCGCGCCGCTGCAGTTCATCGGAGACGATAGCTGGCAGTCGCTCGGCCTCGACGGTTCGGAAACGGTGACGATCGAAGGCCTGAAGGGCGTGAAGCCCCGCGCGAAGGTCAAGGCCGTCATCACCTATGCCGATGGCACGAAGAAGGTGATCGACCTTCTCTGCCGCATCGACACGCAGGACGAGCTGGACTACTACGCCAATGGCGGCATCCTGCAATACGTGCTTCGCCACCTCGCGGCGTAACGCGCACACGACTGAATGCGGAAAGGGCGCTCCCACGGGAGCGCCCTTTTTGTTTGGCCGATGAAACGGCGCCGCCGCAATTCACCGGCAGGTGTCGAAATAAAAAAGGGGCGCCCAGACCGGCGCCCCTTTTCTTTCATTTCTTTAGGAACTTATTGCTGGCCGCCCGCATCATGCGTCAGCAGATCCATGGACTGCGTGAGCTGATTGCCCGCCTGCTGAGGCAACTTGTAGGTCCAGGGACCGAGTCGCTCGTTGAGCATTTTCGCGCGTGCCTCGACCGGCTTCATATCTGTACCGGGGGCGGCAATCGCCGGATCGGCCGTAGCAGCAACCTTCGCCCACAGCGCACCGCCGCCACCGGTCATGGTCATCGAGACGCGCAATCCGTCGAAGGTTTCGATCACGGTCTGTGGCGAAGTCGCAGGGAACTCAAGCGATGCCACCGGCGCTGCGTCGTCGAACATCAGATCGACAACGCTCGTCGCCGTTCCATTGACGATCGGCGCGCCGCGCGTGACGCGGCCGGCTGGAATATTCTCCAGCGCAAAATCCTCTGCGTCCTTCGAGGGGCGGCTCATCACGACCGGATGATCCGTGCCCGCCCACAGGGTAACGCGCTTGATTTCGTCGCGCTTGATGTCGATGAAGCTCGTATCGAGCCAATCCTGCGCCGACTGGAAGAGCGGGAAGCGACCGCGCGCGAGCCAGCTCTGGTTCTCGCCGTCGCGGCGGAGATAGATCATGCCCTGTCCACGTGCATCGCCGGTCTGGTCCGGCACCTTGCCGGCGAGGAAGGCAACCATGCGCTTGCCCGTCTTGTCGAAGAGTTCGACGCGCGTCGCAGAGCCAAGATCATCCGGCGAAAGAAGACCGAGATTGCGATGCCATTCGGGACGCGCCGTGCGCGGCTCATAAAGCATCAGCTCCGAAATGCCGATCAGCGCCTTCTGCACCAGATCCTGCTTCGCCGGATAATTCTGGCGCTCGGCCACCGTCCAACGCCCGTCCGCTCCGCGATTGAGCGTGATCTTCTCGACGCCACGCAATCCGCGGCCAAGCGTGTAGGAGATCTTGCCGACCTGATCGAGCTTCGTCTCGAGGCCCTGGTAAAGCGGCTCCGGCTTGAACTTGATGCGGACGCCGCGCTCCTGCGTCACCACCGCGACGGTTGCCGCGACGACGGCGACCGCCGTTGCGAGCGCGAGGATCGAGAGGTTGCGAAGCGGCTTGTTGGTCTTGAATGTTGCGAGGTTCATCTCATGCCCCCTTGATCGCGCGCGCCCTGCGGCGGCGATGACGGAGGATCGCGATGGCAAGCGCGATGATGGCGACAAGGATCGGCATCAGCGCCACATTGGCAAAGCGGATTTCGGTCGCGAGCCGGTCGATGTCGCGCCGCAGATTGCGCTGCACATCGCGCAAGGCCTTACGGCTCTGCAGGAGTTCGGCGCGGAACTTCGCAACTTCTTCCTGCTCGTGCGGATCGGCCGTCTGCCCGCTTTGCGTTTCGGCTGCGCCACTCGTCTGAAGCGCAACGAGACGCTGCTCCGTCTCCGTGATCTTCGCCTTCAGCCTCTCCTGCTCGGTGAGGAACTTGCGCTCAGCCTCGCGGCGCAGATTATCGACCACCACGAAGGGCCGATCGACGCGTTCGCGCGCGCGCAGCGAGATCAGATCGTCGGAGCCCATCAGATTGTCGATGGCCGAGAGAATGAACTTTGCATTGTCCGCGATGGGTTCGACCGTGCGGTCATTGCCATAGCCCGAGCTCTGCACCCAGAAGCGATCGTCGAGGAGATCGCTGTCGGCAACGACAATGATGTTCGCGTCGGCCTTGGTCTGCCCCACATATTCAAGCGGCTTTTCCATCGCGTCCGAACGCTTGGTCTCGTCTTCCGCCGAGGGCGGCGGCGCGGCGGCGAAGGCGCTTTTCAGCGGCCCCGAAACGCGCGCGGCGATGACATAGCGCTCACCCGTCGCCTTGAAGCCGTTCAGCAACTCGTCCGGCGTATGACCCGCCTTCACGTAGTCGACATCATAGGCTTCGGCGTCCTTGGAGGACCAGAAGAGCGGCGTGAACTTCGTGGTTGCGCCAGGTGCCTGCTTCAGGAAGCCGGCCGTACCCATATTGATCTGGTCGATGGTCGCCGTGACAATGTCGTTATGGTCGAAATTCGTCTTTGGCACCGAGAGCCAGAGCACATAGTCGCTCGTCTGCCGTCGTGCATCCATGTTCGTCTGGACGCGCATGGCGAGATCGCGGTCGCCGATAACGCGCTTCGGATCGTACTCGATGCCCCAGCTCTTGAAGAGCGCCGGAAGGTCGGAGGCCTCCGTATAGCCCTGCACCGGCTGACCGCTCGGCCCGGCGGTGAGGCTCACCTCCGAATGCGGATCGACAAAGGCCAGTACACGGCCGCCGCGCATCACGAACTGGTCGACGGCGTAAAGCGTTTGCTCGTCGAGCTGCTTGCGATGGGCGATCATCAGCACATCGACGTTTTCCGGCACCTTGACGAATTTCTGCTCGATGAAATTGATCTCGAAACGGTTCTGCAATTCCTGATAGATCGCGAAAGGCTGCGACTGACCGCGCATCGCCTCGACAAGGCCACCCGCGCCGGTATCCATCGGAATATTGGTCACGATCCCGAGCACCGGCTTCTTCGGACGGCTCAGATTCTGAATGAGCCGCGTCACATCATATTCGAGATATTGCTGACGCTCATCGGTGAAATAGGGCACGGCCTCGATACCGTCGACGAGATTGGTGCCGACGAGACCGAAATAGATGACTTCGCCTTCCGTCGTCCGCGCGCCCTTGAGGCCGAGCGACATGGCGAGGTCTTCCTGCTCGGAGAACGGCTCGGGATCGATCACTTCGAGAATGATCTTGCCATGCGAGCGGTCGCGGATTTCTTCCAGAAGATCGCGTACGCGATTGGCGTAAGCGCGGACCTGCGGGAAATCGGTTGCGAGGGATTCCGAATAGAAGAACTTCAGCGTGATAGGCTCGTCGATCTTGGCGAGTACGTTTTCGGTGCCCTTCGAAAGCGTGAAGAGCCGCGCCTGCGTCAGGTCGACCTGCGCCGACCGGAAGACGATGTTCGAGAAGAGATTGACCGCGAGAAACAGCACGGCAAGAAGCACGAGCGTCGCGATGCCATAGGCGGAGCGGCTTACATTCTGGTGCATGGGCTTCTGCATGGACCTAACCCGCCTTCTTCATGTCGACGACGACGCCGCAGGCGATAAGCCAGCTCGCGATCAGCGAGAAGAAATAGATGATGTCGCGAATGTCGATGACACCCTGCGTGATCGCCGTGAAATGCGTGAGGAACGAGAAGGATGCGATGGTGTTCAACACCTGCTGCGGCGCCCATGACGCGAAGAAGTCCGTCACCAGCGGCAGACCCGACACGGTGAAGAGGAAGCAGACGACGACGCTGACGACGAAGGCGATAACCTGATTGCGCGTTGTGGCCGAAAGGCACGATCCGATGGCAAGATAACCGCCCGCCATGAAGAAGCTGCCGATGTAGCCGGCGAGGATCACGCCATTGTCCGGATGGCCGAGATAATTGACCGTGATCCACATCGGGAAGGTGAGCGCGAGCGCAATGCCAGAGAACACCCAGGCCGCAAGGAACTTTCCCAGCACCGCCGCCCAGAGGGGGATCGGCAGCGACAGCAGCAATTCAATCGAACCCGTCCGGCGCTCTTCCGCCCAGAGGCGCATGGAGATCGCCGGGATCAGGAAGAGATAGAGCCAGGGATGGAAGTTGAAGAAGATCTGGAGATCGGCCTGACCGCTCTCGAAATAGCCGCCCATGTAGAAAGTGAAGGCGCCCATCGTGAACAGGAAGATCACGATGAAGATGAAGGCGAGCGGCGTCGCGAAGTAACCGCCGAGCTCGCGGCGGAAAACGGCAAGAAGCTCTCTCATGCTGCGTTCTTTCCCGGTGCGTCTGCCGTGTCGGAGCGCGTGAGTTTGCGGAAAACCTCGTCGAGACGGCCCGGCTCGCCATAAAGCGCGCGCACGGTCCAGTCCTTCTCGCGGGCGAGATCGGCGACCGCGTCGATGAGCTTCACTTCCGCCGAGATTGCGTTCTGCTGCACGGGGAAGAGCGTGAAGGTCGTTTCCGTGCCGCGCGGATTGATCTCGATGGAAGAAATGCCCGGCAGCGCCTTCAACGCTTCGGCCGCCGCAATCGTCACCTGACCGCCGACAGTCAGCGAGACCGCATTGTGATAGCGCGAGCGCGCGATGAGTTCGGCAGGCGTGCCGTCTGCGACGACGCGGCCCCGGTCGATGATGAGCGCGCGGGTGCAGATCGCATCGACCTCTTCGAGAATATGCGTCGAGATGATGATCGCCTTGTCGGCCGCCATGCGGGCGATGAGCTTGCGCACTTCGTGCTTCTGGTTCGGGTCGAGACCGTCGGTCGGCTCGTCCATGATGAGCACGGGCGGATTGTGCAGGATCGCCTGGGCGAGGCCCACGCGGCGGCGGAAGCCCTTGGAAAGCGTGTCGATGGGCTGTTCGAGCACGCCCTGAAGCTCGGTCGCCGCGACAGCGTCGGCAATCGCCTTGTCGGCGGCAGCGCCCTTCAGCGCGCGCACACGGGCGATGAATTTGAGAAAGGCCAGAGGCGTCATGTCGCCATAGGCAGGCGCGCCTTCAGGCAGATAGCCGAGCATGCGCTGCGCGGCGAGCTGATCGGCGACGACGTCATGCCCGCAGACCGAGGCCCGACCCGCGCTTGGCGAGAGGAAGCCCGTGATCATCTTCATGGTCGTCGATTTGCCCGCGCCATTGGGCCCGAGAAAACCCAGCACCTCGCCGCGCGAGACGCTGAAGCTGATACCGCCGACCGCCGTGAAGGGCCCAAAATGCTTGGTAAGCCCTTCGATGGCGATCATGGCGTCGCCCGCGGCCGGGTTATTGCCGTTCGCCGTTTGCATACTCGCTCGCGTGATGACGTGAACTCCCTCAAGGTCCGGACGGGCTCTATTGTTTTGCCTCGTTTCCCCCAAGACCGGTCTGAATGTGTAGACAAAGCCCCCCTCACCCTCAAGTGAAGAATGAGACATCGTAAATGCGGGGGGATTGGCGAGAAGAGGAAATGCGTACGGACAAAGAAAAACGCGCCGGCGAGGGGGGCTTTCGCGGCGCGTCTAGTCTCTTGGTGTTGCCCCTTTGAAAGGGGTGGCCCGGTCCCCCAATTCATCCCGGTGGGGCTGGGGGGCTGATGAAACCGGAACTTCAAGGGAACCGGGCCAGTGAGGCAACAATGCTAGACTGACGGTCCAGTGTGTCCCTGCAAGGGCTGAAAAAAGGCAAGATTGTGATTCTGGATTAACTTCACGAAAGCTAGCAGAATGAAGGCCTTAGCCGGTTTGACCGGTAGGCGGGCCGCCGCTTCGGTTCCTGTTGCGAAAGGGTGTGACGGCATGGCGGATAGCTTCGAGGGATCGGAAAACGCGTCGCGGGCCCAAGGCGCGCTCAGCCTCGTTATCTCGTCGAATTCCACTTCGCCGAAACCCGCCCAGGAGCCCGATGTCTTCTTCAATCGCGCGGAGCTCGAGGCGATCCTTTCCGTCTATGGGCGCATGGTGGTCGAAGGCGAATGGCGCGACTACGCCATCGGCTCGACAAGGGATGTCGCGGTCTTCGCCGTTCACCGCCGGACCAGCGAAATGCCGCTCTACCGCATCGAAAAGCGCCCGAAGCTGACGCGCCGCCAGGGGGCCTATAGCGTCGTCGCCGCCACCGGCCTGGTGCTGAAGCGCGGCCACGATCTCAAACAGGTCCTGAAAGTCTTTGAAAAGCGAAAGCTCCGCGTCGTCGGCGTCTGAGCGCCTCTCAAATGAAAAGCCCCGGTGTTTCCACCGGGGCTTCGTCTTTTCGCGGCTGCGCTTCGCTTAGCGGCGGTTGCCGAGGAACTGCAGCAGGAACATGAACATGTTGATGAAGTCGAGATAGAGCGACAGCGCGCCCATGATCGCCTTCTTGCCGGCGACGACTTCGCCATCGCCCTCGTAATACATCGACTTGATCGTCTGCGTGTCATAGGCGGTGAGGCCCGCGAAAACGAGCACACCGATCACCGACACGGCAAACTGCAGGGCGGAGCTCTGCAGGAAGAGATTCACGAGCGAGGCAACGAGAATGCCGATCAGGCCCATGAAGAGGAACGAACCCATCGCCGACAGGTCGCGCTTGGTCACATAGCCGTAAAGGCTGAGCGAGCCGAAGGCGATTGCCGTGACGAAGAACGTCTGGGTGATGCTCGCGCCGGTATAAACGAGGAAAACGCTCGACAGCGAAAGGCCCATCAGGCCGGCGAAAATCCAGAACGTGATCTGGGCCGCCGAGACGCTGAGGCTGTGAATGCGCGCGCTGAGGAAGAAGACGAGCCCGAGCGGCGCGAAGATGACGAGCCACTTCAGCGGGCTGGTGAAGAGCGCCACGCCGAAGGGCGAAAGCGCGAGACCGGCGCCCGTGTCCTGCACGGCCGCCTGGAAGGCGAGCCACGCGACGACGCCGGTGATGGCGAGACCTGCCGCCATATAATTGTAGACGCGAAGCATGTAGCTGCGCAGGCCCTGGTCGATTGCCGGGTTCTCTACGCCAACGCTGCTCCGCAGCCTGTCCTGGTCGAAATTGGCCATATCTCTGCACCCTCCTGGCAGTGCGAACCTAATATTGGCGGTTCACCCCTCGAATTCAAGGGAAATGGCCCCGTCCGCATGGCGATCCGGTGAATATTGCGTAACCGTTTCAGGGCGTTAGCTATCACTCAGCCCGCAACATGCCGGCGGCGGGCACGGAGAGAACGCGCCACGTGCCAAGAAGGCCGAGACCAACCGTCGTCGCCGTTGCGCCCGCGACGGTGATCGCCAGCGTTCCCCAGAGCGGTTGCCATGGCATTTCCATGATGAGTCGAATGACCGCCCATGCTGCGAGGCTGCCCGCCGCCGCCGCGACGAGCGCCGTCGAAAGCCCGAGCGCCGCATATTCCCTCATGTAGACGCCGAGTACCCGGGCCCGTGTCGCGCCCAGCACCTTGAGGATAACGGCATCCCGGGCCCGTCCGCGGAACCCCGCCGCCATGGCGCCTGAGAGAACGAGAATGCCTGCCGCGAGGGTCACGAGACCGGTGACGCGCACCGCGAGCGAGAACTGGCCGAGCAGCGTGTTCACCGCATCGAGCGCCTCTTTCACCCGCACGGAGGTCACGTTCGGGAACCGCGCCACCGCCTCGCGCTCCAGCGCCGCCTCGCCCGCCTCGTCCATGGTGACGGTCGCCAGTTCGGTGTGCGGCGCGGCCTCCAGCGGGCCGGGCGAGAAAATCATGACGAAGTTGATGCCGAGGCTTTGCCAGTCCACCTCGCGCGTATTGGCGAGCGTCGCCTCGATTTCGCGGCCAAGCACATTGACGGTGATCTTGTCGCCGAGCTTGAGGCCGAGACCTTTGGCCAGTTCGTCGGCGAAGGAAACGAGCAGTGGCCCTTTGTAATCGGCAGGCCACCACTTGCCACTGAGGAGCTTGCCGTTTGCAGGCGGCGTGGCTGAGTAAGTGATGCCCCGGTCGCCCTTGAGCGCCCATTCGGCGTTGGATGCAGGCTTGATCCTGTCGGCGGCGATGCCGTTCAACGAAACGATGCGTCCACGGAGCATTGGCACGCTATCGAATTTCGTGACGCCCTGCGTCCCGCGCACAAAGCGCTCGAAGGCGTCCGTCTGATCGGGCTGAATATCGACGAAGAAGAAGGACGGCGCGCGGCCGGGAATATCCTTCATGATCTCGCTCGACAGATTGCCGTTGATGAGCGAGACGGTAACGAGAAGCGTGAGGCCGAGCCCGAGCGAGAGCATGACGGCGGGGGTCGGCGAACCGGGCCGAGTGAGGTTCGCAAGCGCAAGCCGCATTTCGGGCGAGCGCCCGCGAAGCCGCGCGGCCAGCGCCATGACGCAGGAGGCCGCGAAGCGCAACAGGGCGAAGACGCCAGCCGCGCCAAGAATGAACCAGAGCGCGAAAAGCGGCTGCTCGGCGGTTGCGACGGCAAGGACACCGAGCGCGAGAAGCGTTGCCGCTGTGGCCGCAATATAGAGCGGCTTCGGCAGTCGCCGCTCGGGCGCGACAAGCGCGCGGAAGAGGCTTGCCGCAGGCACTTCGCGCGCACGGGCAAGCGGCCAGATTGCGAAGGCAAGCGCCGTCAGAAGCCCATAAGCCGCGGCGAGCAGAAGCGGCCCCGGATAAAGCCCAAGCGCCGCCGGCACGGGGATGAGATCGCCCGCCACACGATCCGTTACGAAGGGAACGGCGGCCCCTGCCGCGAGCCCGAACGCGACGCCGGCAAGCGCAAGCGCCATGACCTGAACGAGATAGACCGCGAAGATCAGCCTGCCCGGCGCGCCGAGGCATTTGAAGGTGGCGATCACCTCGCGCTTGCCGTCGAGATAGGACTTCACCGCATTGGCGATGCCGACGCCGCCGACGGTCAGCGCCGTCAATCCGACGAAGGTGAGGAACAATGCGACCCGCTCGACGAAGCGTCGCATGGAAGGCGCGCTGTCGGTGCGATCCTGCACGCGCCAGCCTGCGTCGGGAAAGGCCGTGTCGAGAGATTTCACCCATGCCTTGATCGACGGCACGTCGCGCATCGCTTCGGGAAACCGCAGGCGATAGTGATAATTGACGAGGCTTCCCGGCTGGACGAGCGCGGTCGCAGGCAACGCCGCTTCCGCGATCATCACGCGGGGGCCGAGCGCGAAGCCGTCGCCGACGCGATCAGGCTCGTGTCTTATTTCCGCGCGAAGCTCGAAAAGATTTTCACCGATGCGCAACGTATCGCCGGGCTTCAGCCCGAGCCGCGAAACGAGATTAGGCTCCGCGACGAGCCCGTAATGGCCGTTGCGAAGGGCCAGCGCTTCGGAAAGGGACATTTCGGGCGCGAGCTTCATGGCGCCGTATAGCGGATAGAGCCCGTCGACGGCCTTCAACTCGACAAGGCTTTGCTTGTCGTTCGAGACGGTCCGCGCCATGGCGCGAAGCTCCGCCGAACGCGAAACCATATTGCCCTTCGAGATAAAGGCGAGTTCCGCCGGGCTCGCCTCGCGATGAATGAGCCGCACATCGACATCGCCACCGAGGATTTCCTGTCCGCGCTCCGCAAGCCCCCGCGTCAGCGCCGTCGAGACGGAACCGACGCCCGCAATGGCCGCGACGCCAAGCGCAAGACAGGCGAGGAAAATGCGGAAACCCGCAAAACCTTGCGCGAGATTGGCGCGCAGCTCGCGCCGGGCCAGACGAAAAGCGAGTGGCAGAGTGCTCATCGCTTCCCACGCGCCTCTATGTGTTCGATGAGGCCATCGCGGAGCCGGATCACCTGTTCGCAGCGCCCGGCCAATGCCTCGTCATGCGTGATGAGAACGAGCGTCGTACTCTTTCGCGCATGAAGCGCGAACATGAGTTCGATGATCTCCGCCCCCGTCGCCTGATCGAGATTGCCGGTCGGCTCGTCGGCAAGGAGGATTTCGGGATCGCCCACGACCGCGCGGGCCAGCGCCACGCGCTGCTGCTCGCCACCCGAAAGCTGGCCCGGATAATGCTCCAGCCGGTGGCCGAGGCCGACGGCGCGAAGCTCTGCTTCCGCCCGCGCGAAGGCATCGCCGCGTCCGGCGAATTCAAGCGGCACGGCGACATTTTCGAGCGCCGTCATCGTCGGGATGAGGTGGAAAGACTGGAAGACGATCCCTATATGCTCGCGGCGGAACCGCGCGAGCCCGTCCTCGTTCTGCCGCGAAAGATCCTCGCCCGCCACTGTCACCCGGCCAGCGCTCGGCCGCTCGAGGCCCGCCAGCACCATGAGAAGCGTCGATTTTCCAGAGCCTGATGGACCGACGAGACCGGCCGTGCTGCCACGCGCGACCTTGAGATCGATCCCGCGCAATATGTTGACCAATCCGGCCGCACTCGGCAGGCTCAGCTTCAGACCTTCAAGCTCGATGATGGTATCGCTCAATTGACCGCCCGCTTTTCCCTGCCCGTCTTCGCCCGCATCTTCGGGCCATATGGCATGTTTGCAGCGATTTACAAGCAAGCGCCAGCGGCGATGCTCTGTCTCCTGCTTGCCTTTCCCGCCTTCGCGGCGGAAAAGCCGCTGACCATCGTTGCCCTCGGCGACAGCCTCACGGCGGGCTATCTGCTCGGGCCGGATGACGGCTTTGCGCCGCAGCTCGAAAAGGCGCTGAGGGCCAGGGGCCATCACAATATCGTTATCGTCAATGGCGGCGTCTCGGGCGATACGAGTTCGGGCGGTCTTTCGCGGCTCGACTGGACGGTGGGGCCGGAGGCCGATGCCGTGATCGTGGAACTCGGCGCCAATGACGCGCTGCGGGGCATCGATCCGAAGCTCACGCGCAGAAACCTCGAAGAAATACTGAAGCGCCTCTCGGGCCGCCACCTGCCCGTGCTGCTTGCAGGCATGATGGCGCCGCCCAATATGGGCGCAGAGTATGGCAAGACCTTCAACGCGATCTATCCGAAGCTTGCCGCCGAGAACCACCTCGTGTTCTATCCATTCTTCCTCGACGGGGTGGCGGGGGAGTTGAGCGGCAAACCCGTCGCGGCCGATCTCACGCTAGCCGACGGCATGCATCCGAATGCGGCGGGCGTTGCGATCATGGTCGCGCGCATCCTGCCGAAAGTTGAAACGCTGATCGCGGAAGCGCAGAAAGCGCGCGAGAAGCGGGCGCAGAAATAATCATGAAAATGGGGGATCTCATGGAGTATCGCGAACTCGGCCGAACCGGAGTCAAGGTCAGCTCGATCTGCCTCGGCACCATGACCTGGGGCCAGCAGAATACCGAGGCCGAAGGCCACGAGCAGATGGATTACGCGCTCGACCAGGGCATCAACTTCTTCGACACGGCGGAAATGTATTCCGTGCCGCCGAAGGCCGAGACGCAGGGCTCGACCGAAAAGATCGTCGGCTCATGGTTCAAGGCGCGCGGCACGCGCGACAAGGTGATCCTCGCGACGAAGATCGCCGGCCGTGGCCCAATGAACTGGCTGCGCGATGACAAATCCGGCACCGAGCAGAGCCGCAAGCAGATTTTTGAAGCGGTAGACAAGAGCCTTAAACGTCTGCAGACGGATTATATTGACCTTTATCAGCTCCATTGGCCCGACCGTCCGATCAGCCTTTTCGGCTCCGGCGGCCTCACCTACAAGCATACCGAAGAGATCATCCAGATCGACGAGATCCTCGACGCACTGAACGATGTGGTGAAGGCGGGCAAGGTG
>DAIEIL010000069.1 GCA_027352645.1 Rhodobiaceae bacterium
GGAAAAGCAGAACCTGACGGTCATCTTCGTCACGCACAGCGTCTTTGAGTCCGTCTATCTCTCCGACCGCATCGTCGTGATGGCTGCTCGGCCCGGCCGCATCCTCGCCGATCTTTCCATCGATGCGCCCTACCCCCGCACCGAACAATTCAGAACCTCGTCGCTCTACAACGAGCATTGCCGCGACGTGTCCGGCTGGCTGAAGCAGGCCATGGCCGGTGTGGAGGATGAACACTGATGAATGCCATTAACAAAATCCAGACGTCCACCGTCGCGGGTACGCCCGGCGCGAAGGGCACCGCCCGCCGCATCGCCGAAAAGGCGTTGCTGCAACTCGCTCCCTTCATCTTCGGCTTCTTCATGCTCGCCTTCTGGGAGATCATGGTCCGCGTCAACGACGTGCCGGTCTATCTGCTCCCCGGGCCAATTCTGATCGCCAAGACGCTCTACACGGATTTCGGCTCGCTCTGGCCAAGCCTCGTCATCACATCGCGCATCACCATCGAAGCCTTCCTGATCGCGGCTGTTGGCGGGCTACTGCTCGGAATGCTCTTCACCAGCTCGCGCTGGATCGAGCGCTGCCTCTTTCCCTATGCCGTCGTGCTTCAGGTCACGCCTGTCGTCGCCATCGCGCCACTGATCATCATCTGGGCCAAGGACACGCAGGTCGCGCTTCTCATCTGCGCCTGGCTGGTTGCCTTCTTCCCGGTGGTGTCCAACGCCGCAGTCGGTCTCAACAGCACCGACCGCAACCTCATCAACCTCTTCCAGCTCTATGGCGCCACCAAGCCGCAAGCCATGTGGCTGTTGAAGCTTCCGTCCGCCATGCCCTATTTCCTTGCCGGCCTTCGCATTTCCGGCGGCCTTGCGCTGATCGGCGCGGTCGTCGCGGAATTCGTCGCCGGTACGGGCGGCACGCAATCGGGCCTCGCCTATCGCATTCTCGAGGCGGGATACCGTCTGCAGATCCCGCGCATGTTCGCTGCGCTCTTCCTGATTTCGGCGACCGGCATCCTCATCTTCTTCGTTCTGTCCCTGCTTTCGCGTTTCGTCCTTCGCCACTGGCATGAAAGCGCCATGGGCGACCGCTGACCGCCGCCAAGTCCTTGAGGCAAACAAATGCTCGCAACCCGGCAACCCGTCCTGCGCCGCTTCTGGTATCCCATCGTGCCTGCGGCGCAGCTCTCCGACAAACCCTTCCCCTTCACGCTGCTCGGAGAGAACATCGTTCTCTGGCGCGACGCGGAGGGCAAAGCGCAGTGCATTCTCGATCGCTGCTGCCATAGGTCGGCGAAACTCTCGAAGGGCTGGGTGCAGGATGGCCGCATCGTCTGCGGCTATCACGGCTGGGAGTATGACGGCACGGGCCAATGCGTGCGCATTCCGCAGATGACGGATCGCGAGACGATGCCCGGCGCGCGTACACCGGGCTTCAAGGTGCAGGAGAAATACGACTACGTCTGGGTCACGCTTTCCGAGGAGCCGCTGGCCGGCATCCCTGACCTCAACGAGGCGGAGAAGCCCGGCTATCGCCAGGTCCATGAATTCTACGAAGTGTGGGAATGTGCAGGCCTCCGGCTGATGGAGAACTCCTTCGACAACGCGCATTTCAGCTTCGTCCACCGCGCGAGCTTCGGCGATCAGGGCCATCCCGAACCCGCCATGCTCGAGATCATGGACACGCCGACAGGCTTCCGCATGCTCACCGAGGTGCCGGTGCGCAATCCAGAGGTTCAGAAGAAGAACCTCGGCATGGATGACGACTGGACCGTGCGCTACATGGACAGCAACTGGTTCCTGCCCTTTGCCCGCGCGCTCCGCATCACCTATCCCAACGGCCTCTTCCACATGATCTTCACGGCGGCGACACCCATCGACGATGAGCGCTCGATGGTCTGCCAGTTCGTCGTGCGCAACGATACGGAAGCGGATGCACCCGCCGAGGACATCATCGCCTTCGACCGCATGGTGACAAACGAGGACAAGGACATCCTCGAAAGCACTGAAGGCGACGTGCCGCTGGAAATCGGAACGCGCGAGGAAATCCACATGCGCTCCGACCGGCCGGGCATTGTCATGCGTCAGAAGATGAAGTCGCTGCTCGACGCTCATGGCGAGGAAGAAGCGCGCGGCGATGCGCCTGTGTCGCTGCGCAAGATGATCCAGAGAGGCTGATCTCATGTCTTCGTCCGATCTAGTCGCGCTTGGCAGCGCCGGCGCCAATCAATGGCGCGTGAACGAAACCGAATGCGACCTGACACGCAAAGGCGCCGTCCCGCGCCCCGTTCGCTTTGCAGCTGAACCGCAGAACCTTTCCATCGATCTCGCGCGCACCGCCATCATCGTCATCGACATGCAGAATGACTTCTGCCACCCGGATGGCTGGCTCTCTGGGATAGGCGTCGACGTCACGCCCGCCCGCGCACCGATCGAACCGCTGGCGAAGACACTTCCGGCCTTCCGCAAGGCGGACGTTCCGGTGATCTGGGTCAACTGGGGCAACAGGCCGGACAAGCTCAACCTCAGCCCCTCGGTGCTGCATGTCTACAATCCGAATGGGCGGAGCATCGGCATCGGCGATCCGCTGGCGAGCAATGGCTCGCACGTACTCGAAAAGGATAGCTGGGCAGCCGCCATCGTCGATGAACTCACGGTCGCGCCCGACGACATCCATGTCGACAAATATCGCATGAGCGGCTTCTGGGACACGGCTCTCGACAGCATCCTGCGCAATCTCGGCGTAACGACGCTGCTCTTTGCGGGCGTGAACCTCGACCAATGCGTCTTCGGCACGCTTCTGGATGCGAACTGTCTCGGCTATGATTGCGTGTTGCTCACGGATTGCTCGGCGACGACGTCGCCCGCTTTCTGTACCGAGGCGACGATCTATAACGTGAAACAATGCTTCGGCTTCATAGCGACTGCCACGGACATTATCGCCGCCATCGATTGACCGCTCCATGAAAGTTCTCGTCGTCTATTCGCACCCCGTTCCGGAGAGTTTCTGCGCCGCGCTTCGCGATACGGTCGTCGACACTCTTAAGGCGAAGGGACATGAGGTTCGGCTGACGGACCTCTATGCCGAGGATTTCGATCCGCGTCTCGGCTGTCAGGAGCGGCGCGACTATCACACCGAAGGCAAGAACCTTACCTACGTCCCTGAACACATCGCCAACATCCAGTGGGCGGAGGCCCTTATCTTCGTCTTTCCGACCTGGTGGTACGGGCTGCCCGCCATGCTGAAGGGCTGGCTCGATCGCGTCTTCGTGCCCGGCATCTCCTTCACCATGCCGAAGGGGCACTCGCCGATCCAGCCCGCGCTGACCAATGTGAAGCTCGTCGGCGGCATCACGACCTGCGGTTCGCCCTGGTGGTGGATGAAGGTCGTGGGCGAGCCTCATCGCCGCACATTGCTGCGCGGCATCCGTGGCGCATGCAACCCGCGCTGCAAGACGCTGTGGATGGCGCATTACCGCATGGATTCATCCACACCTGAAAGCCGGAAGTCCTACCTCGCCCGCGTGAGAGAGCGGCTCTTGCGCCTTTAAGCGAATAGCGCGTCGAGTTCGCGGTAGTCGGGAACCTCCGCATCGAGCATCGCGCCATTGCGGATTACAAGCCGCGCCGCGCGTGGGCGCGCAAGAAGCTCGGTCCAGTCTCGAACGCGGAAGAGAATGAGATCGGCGGGACGCCCTACCGCGATCTTTCCCGCACCCTTCAGGCCCATCGCATTTGCCGGCGTCGAGGTGATACCCGCAAGCCAGGGATCAGCCGGCAGATCGAGATGCGCGATGCGCACGGCTTGCGTGAAAACCTCGACCGGATCGAGATCGCCATAGGCATAGAAGGGATCGCGCGTATTGTCGCTCGCCATGGCGACGGGGACGCCGGCAGCGGCGAGTTCCTGCATCAACGTCACACCACGCCAGCGCGGCGTGCGGCCTTCGCCACGACCCTGCAGATACATATTGCACATGGGCAGCGCGACAATGGTGATGCCCGCATCGCGCACCTTCGCGATGGTGCGCGCGGCCTCTTCGTCGGTTCGCTGCGCGAGACTGCAACAATGACCCGCGACGACGCGGCCCTCCCAGCCATGACGCATCGTCGCGTCGGCGAGATCTTCGAGATTGTTGGAGAGCGGGTCCGCCGTTTCGTCGGCATGGACGTCGATGTCGAGATCGCGGTCGACGGCAAGCTCGAAGAAGCGGTCGAAGGTCTTCGTCATGCCGGGCATGCTTTTCGCGGCCACGCCCAGAATGCCGCCGCGTTCGGCAACAAGATCGGCGAGACGCTCGGCCTCCGGCGTATCGAAGAAAGGAAGATGCACGAGGCAGGAACCCTGCAGCTCGACGCGACCAGCCCATTTGCGCTTCAGCTCGCTGAAGACAGGCCAGCTGATTTCACCCTGCGGCGGGAACGAGTCGATATGTGTGCGGATCGCCGATGTACCATAGGCATAGGCGCAGCGCAGCGAGAACTCCATGCGCGCCGCGACATCCTCGGCCGACCAGAGCCCGCGGTCGGCGGTGACAGCAGCCAGCGCGTCGTCATGCGTGCCGGTGGCATTGCTCGTGCGCCCCAGCGTGTGCCCCTTGTCGAGATGCGTGTGAAGCTCGATGCAGGTTGGCCAGATCATGCCGCCGTCGAGATCGACCGCAGGGAGAGCGCCATGCGCCTCGCTCGCGCCGATCGCCGCGATCTTGCCGTCGACGACGACAATATCGGCTTTCACCAATTCGTCCGTGTCGTCCCTCTCAAGCGCGCAAGCCGGCACGCGGCCATTGACCAGTCGATAGGAGCCGTGGGGGATGGAGGGAAACACGCCGGTACTCTTTCTGAAAGGACGCCGGACGGGAGATCCCGTCCGGCGCTCGTCATGTCACGATTACTTTACGCCAAAGCCCTTGTTCACGAACTGCAGGGTATAGGCGGACTTGGGATCCATGCCGTCCTTGGCAAGGCCGGAAGTCTGCATCTGCTTGAACACGGCGGCCCACTTCTCATCCGTCATGGCGCCGATGCCGAGCTTCTTCGTATCGCCCGAGTCGACAATGCCGTACTGGATCATCAGCTCGCGCGCCTTCTTCATCACCTCGGGCTTCATGTCGGGGTTGTCTTTCTGGATAAGCGCAAAAGCCTTGCTCGGATCCTGCGTGAGGAAGCTGATCCAGCCTTCGATCGACGCCTTGATAAAGCGCTCGATCACGTCAGGCTTCTTCTCGATCATGTCCTTGCGAGCGGAGAGGATCGACGCGTAATCGTTGAAGCCGTTGTCGGCGAGCAGGAAGACCTGCGGATGGGCGCCTTCAAGCTCGACGGTGTAGGGCTCCGAGCTCACATAGCCCTGCTCGATCGCATTCTTGTCGGCGAGGTACGGGCCCTGGTTGAAGGTGTAGGGGCGCATCTGATCGTCGGTAAAACCGAACTTGGTGCGCAGCCACGGCCAGTAGGAATCCTGCGCATAAGAGGACACCATGATCGCCTTGCCCTTCATGTCGGCGAGCGACTTGAGGCCAGCCTCCTTATGCGCCATCAGAATAGTCGGGTTCTTCTGATAGAAGGCCGCGACGGCGATGACCGGAATGCCTTCCTTCGTGTAGATGATCGGCAGATAGGCCGAGGAAAGGCTGGCGAGGTCGAGCGCGCCGGTTGCGACGAGCTGCGGATTGTTGACCTGCGGGCCGCCGGGAACGATTTCGACATCGAGGCCGTATTTCTCGTAAATGCCGAGCGCCTTAGCCTGATAGAAGCCGCCGTGTTCGGCTTCAGCGATCCAGTCCGTGCCGAACTTTACCTTGTCGAGCGCCTGCGCCTCGCCGCCGAAAAGGCCCGCCGCTATCGTCACGGCGCCGATCAAAGCCGTACGCCCGAAAGACGTGAACAGTCTCGATGTCATCTGCTCTCACCCCGTTTATAAAAACACTCAATACACATGGTCGTAGCCACGCATTGTCAGCCTACGGCTGCAAGCCATATGCCATGCGAATTTGCCGGATTGCTGCGGCCCTTATCGCCGCGACGCTGTCGATCGCCCGCAGCCGCGCCACTCGATGACAAAACTTTGAGCAATGCGGCATCGCTTGCATACAAAGCGGCTCAGCCTGCTGCATAGAGATAGGTCTTGTCCTTCGACGCGGTCCAGCTCGGGTCTTCCCAGGCGAGCATCTTGCCGGGATTGAGCAGGCCCTTCGGATCGGACTCGCGCTTGAAGTCGAGCTGCACAAGATCGACTTCCTTCATGCCGCCCTCTTCGAGAGTGAAGGCGTGCGGATTGAACTGCGCGCAGCCCTGCGCTTCGTAGAAGGCCATGATCTCATCGAGCCGCTCGTCGGTGGTGTAGCGCACCAGCTGAATGCCGAAGCAGGTGAAGCCGCCGCCGGAGCGCACGAATTCGAGGTGGTGCATCACCTCGTCACCGAAATGCTCGTTCATCTTCTGCACGAGTTCGACGTTCTGTCCGGCCGGGAAGAAGGTCTGGAGATAGGTGATGGACTTGTCGTGCTTCAGCGCCCACATGGTGGTGTGGTTCCATGTGTACTCATAGAGAGGGATTGCCTTCTCCGCCTCCGCCTCGGACTGCGACTTGCGATAGACGACTTCGCCGCTGTGGTCCGCCACCAGCTCGAGGAACCCTTCGAAGGCATGGGGCGCGATCAGAGTGAGGATCGAATGGCAACCCTCGCCGATATAGGGCTTGAGGGATTTGAAATAGCTCTGCGGAATGGGCGCCGGGAGCAATGCGCAAGTCTTCTTCAGAATGCCGGGGCTTTCGACCAGCGCCTGACCGAAGCGCACGGCCGCGCCGAAATCGGCGAAGGTCACAACGGTGTCGATCCAGTCATAGGCAGGCGCCAGCGGTATCTCGACTTCGGTGATGATGCCATTGGTGCCATAGGCATGGTTGACCTTCTGGATCTCGTCGCCACGCAATTCGAGGATACGCGGGTTTTCCTCCATGGTCAGCACGCGGGCCGCGAGGATATTGCCGCGATCGCGCAGCAGGCCCCAATTCGCCGCGCCGACACCGCCCGAACCGCCCGCGATGAAGCCACCGATGGTCGCCGCGCGCCGCGTGGACGGGAAAATGCGCATCTCCTGCCCCTCCGCATTCGCGGCAGCTTCCAGATCGTGGATCTTCGTTCCCGCCTTCACACGAACCGCGCCCGGTTTCATCCAGACGATGCCGGTGATGTCGGACATGTCGAGCACGACGCCGCCCTTCATGGGCATGGCCTGGCCGTAATTGCCCGTGCCGGTGCCGCGCACGGTGAGCGGCACATCATACTTGAAGCAGAGCTTGATCGTGGTGAGCGCTTCTTCTTCCGTCCGGGGCAGGACGACGAGATCGGCCAGCACCTCATCGAAGATCGGCTTGAGGCGGGGGCTGTACCAATAAAAGTCTCGGCTGCGCTGCCTGATCCGCGTCGGATCGGCGAAAGTTGGAATATCGCCGAGCTCGCTTGTGAAGGCCGAAAGAT
>DAIEIL010000082.1 GCA_027352645.1 Rhodobiaceae bacterium
CGCGGAGGCGCCCCTTTTCACGTCAACGACGCGGCAAATCCTCGTCGTCATAGAGGATGCGCTCCGCGGCGCCGTCGAGATCGTCATATTGCGACGACTTGAGCGACCAGAGAAAGCCGAGCAGCCCCAGAAAGCCGAGGAACAGCGCCGCAGGCATCAGATAGACGAGAATATCCATTAGCTTGCCTTCCGAACCCGCCCGAGGCGCAATGAATTCGACGTCACCGTGATTGACGAAGTGGACATCGCCACAGCGGCGATAAGCGGCGTCACGAAGCCCGCGAAAGCAAGCGGGATCGCAACCGCATTATAGGCGAGGGCCAGCGCGAAGTTCTCGAAAACAAGACGCCGCGATTTTTTCGCCACCTCGACCGCCTCGATCACCGCCCCGAGCTTCGCACCCTGGAAGATGAAATCCGCCGCTGTCTGGCTGATATCCGACGCGTCAGCAGGCGACATGGAAACATGCGCCATGCGGAGAGCGGGCGCGTCGTTGAGGCCGTCGCCAACCATCAATACCTTGTGTCCCTCTGCGGCGAGTTCCTTGAGCCGCTCGATCTTGGCGTCGGGCCGGGCGCCTGCGCGCCAGGCGGAAATGCCGAGCGCTTCGGCCGCGGCGCGAGCGGCAGGCTCGCGATCGCCCGACAGAAGCTCGATGGAGAAGCCGAGCGCCTTGAGCGTGCGAATGGTTTCGATTGCGTCGGGGCGAAGCTGATCCATGAAACGGAAGCAGGAGGGCCGAGCCGTGCCGCGCCGCAACCAGAGTTCCGGGCCGCCATGCACATTGTCGTCGAAGGCTGGCGCACCGACCCATTCGCGGCTACCCAGCCGGACCACTTCTTCGCCAAGATGCCCTTCGAGCCCCTGCCCCGGTTCCTCATGAATATCCGAGAGAACGGGGAGCGGCTTCGCACCGGCGCTTTCGACAAGGGCACGGGAGAGCGGATGGCGGCTGGCCCGCGCAAGCGCTGCGCCAACGGAAAGATCGGTGGCGGAAACCGCTTCGTCGACAAGCCGCGGGCGGCCAAGCGTCAAAGTGCCCGTCTTGTCGAAAACGATCGTATCCACTTCCGCGAGACGCTCGAGCCCGTCCGCAGCCTTGAGCAGAATGCCGTGCTTCAGGAGCCTGCCGGTCGCAACGACCTGCACCACGGGCACCGCGAGACCCAGCGCGCAGGGGCAGGTCACGATCAACACGGCAATCGCATTGGTGACTGCGGTGACGAAACCCGATCCCATGGCAAGCCAGAAAAGCACGGTCGCAAGCGCCATGACGTGAACGGAGGGCGCATAGATGCGAGCGGCGCGGTCGGCGATACGCACATAAGCGGAGCGGCCCTGCTCGGCAGCCTCCATGAGCCGCACGATCTCGGCAAGCAGCGAATGCTCGTCGCGCGCCGTCACAGTGACCTGCACGGGCGCGGTAATGTTGAGCGTACCGGCAAAGACATGCGCGCCCGGGCGCACCACCTCCGGCAGGCTCTCGCCGGTCACGAGGCTCGTATCGATATCGCTGATGCCGGTCGCGACGACACCGTCAGCCGGCACGCGCGCGCCCGCCGCGACGGTGACCACCATGCCGGGC
The DNA here is from genome assembly GCA_027352645.1 of Rhodobiaceae bacterium. GTDB lineage: Bacteria > Pseudomonadota > Alphaproteobacteria > Parvibaculales > Parvibaculaceae > Parvibaculum. The sequence continues at coordinate 1,586 of DAIEIL010000082.1, forward strand.
TCAAGCGCTTCGACGGGAAGAGAGCGTTGCGATCCGTCGGCATCGATCACCGTCGCCGCGACGGCGCGGAGCCCGAGCAGGTTCTGCGCCGCCTCGCAGGCGCGGTTGCGCGCCTGAACGTCGAGATAGCGGCCGATCAGAAGGAAGAAAAGCAGCGTGATGCTCGCGTCGAAATAGACATGCTCCGCATTGACGATCGTCTGCACGAGGCTCATGCCGGTCGCCAACGTCACCGCGAGCGAAATCGGCACGTCCATATTCATCTGGCGATTGCGCAAGGCCGCGAAGGCTGAACGAAAGAAGGGCTGCGCGGAATAGACGATGGCCGGCAAGGCGATAAGCGCAGATATCCAGTAGAAAAGCGCCCGCGTCTCCGGCTCCATGTCGCTGACGAGTCCGGCCCAGACGGAAACCGAAAGCAGCATGACATTGGCGGCCGCAAAACCCGCAACGCCCATCGCGCGCAACAGCTTGCGGCCTTCGTTCTCGTCGAGCGCGCCGATAAGCTTGGGGTCGAAGGGCACGGCCTCGAAGCCGATGGAGGCAAGCTTTTCGACAATGGCGGCAGGCTTCAGCCGCCGGGAATCCCACCTCACCGCGACACGTTTCGTCGAGAGATTGGCGCGTGCGAAAGAAACGCCGTCAAGCTCGCCCAGCGCGCGCTCGATGCGGCGCATGCAACCCGCGCAATGCATGGACTGCACGACGAGGTCGAGCTTCGCCTCGCGGCTCCCCGCATCGACACGCACGAAAAGACCGGGATCGGCACGCGTGACCGAAACCGCCTCCGTCGCTCCGGCTGTGTCTCTTGCGGCTTCGCTCATTTGGGCCTCCGGGCCTTGCAGCGCTTAACGAGCCGGCTCGATGAAGGCTCGGGTTTCCTGGGCGAATTTTTCATTCTTCGGGCCAAGCGCGGCAAGCCGGATGAGCCAGTTGCCGTCATAGCGAAGCTTGAAGTCGCCTTCGTAGCGGCCAGGTGCGGTTTCACGCAGAAGCTCCGTCTGGTCGACGCCCACCATGACCGGGCGGAAGAAGGTCGCGTTGACCTTGAGCCCGGAGAGCGGCGCGCCCTGCCTGTCGGTGAAGCGCGCGGCGAGATGGGTAACGCCGTCCGACGAACTCGCCGGTTCGGACAGCTCCGCCTTCCAGCCCAGCGCCTTCTGGGCATCCATCGCGGCAAGGTCCTTATTGTAGGCACGACCGCGCTGATAGGCGTCGTCGGCCTCGATGCCGTCGAAAGTCGAGAGCGCTTCATAGATGAAGAGGCCGTTGACCCCCATGATCACGCCGAAGCTGAGGATCATGATGACCAGGACATGGCGTCCTGTAAGCTTCCCGAAGCGTTCTGTTGGACGGTAGTCAGAATCCTCGATGCTCATTGGTCCGGTCCTCTGAAAGTGGTCTCTCTAACGGTGTGCCGTCCGGTCTCGTCGGTTACGACAAAGTTGAGCTCCGCGAGCCCGTGATCAAGAGCCGAGAGACGATCCTTGGGCAGGCTCACATAGAAGCGCACATTCTTGAGCGCGTCGGGGCCGATGGCAATCTCGGTCGGATTGACTTCGTCAGCGGAAAGGCCCGCGAGACGCGCCCCTTCCAGTCCCTCGATCGTGACATGGAAAACGTGCGCTGCGGTGTCCTTGTTGATGATCTTGATGCCGTAACCGTTCCGGATGCTTCCGTCGGACAGTGTGACGAAGAGCGGATTGCGGTCCCGCAGCACGGCAAGCTGCAGCGTCTCGCGGCTGGCAAGAGCGACGACCATGATGGCCGCGACGATCAGCAGTGCCGCCGCATAAACGATAGTGCGCGGACGAATGATCCTGAAACGCAGCGGCTCGCCCGCCTTGCGGCGGTCGTGATTGTTCAACGTATCATAGCCAATAAGGCCACGAGGACGCCCGACCTTGTCCATGATCTCGTCGCAGGCATCGATGCAAAGCGCGCACTGGATGCATTCGAGCTGCATGCCATCGCGAATGTCGATGCCCATCGGGCAAGCGGCCACACACTGACCGCAATCTATACAGTCGCCGCGTCCCTCCCAGCTCGTGCCCTTCTTGTGCGGCCCGCGCTTCTCGCCGCGATCGTCCTTGTAGCTGACGAGAAGCGACTCCTCGTCGAACATCGCACCCTGAATACGCGGCCACGGGCACATGTAAATGCAAACCTGCTCGCGGGCGATGCCGCCCAGCGTATAGGTCGTGGCTGTGAAAAGACCAACGAAGATATAGGCTGTCATCGGCGCGGAGAAGGTGACCATCTGCATGGCCAGCGTCGGCGCGTCGGCGAAATAGAAAACCCAGGCGCCGCCGGTAAGGATCGCAATGAGGAGCCAGACTGCATGCTTGCCCACCTTGCGCGCGAGCTTGCCGACGCTCCAGCCTTCCTTGTCGAGCCTGATGCGAGCGGAACGATCGCCTTCGAAGAGGCGTTCGACAAACACGAAAAGATCGGTCCAGACCGTCTGCGGACAGGTATAGCCGCACCACACGCGACCAGCGACGCTGGTCGCAAGGAAGAGGCCGAGCGCCGCGAGTATCAGCAGGCCGGTGACGTAGTAGAATTCCTGCGGCCAGATTTCCAGAAAGAAGAAATAGAAGCGCCGCGCGGGAAAATCGAGCAGGACCGCCTGGTCGGGCATGCCCGGTCCCCGGTTCCAGCGAATGAACGGCGTCACATAGTAGACGGACAGGGTGAGCGCCATGACCAGCCACTTGATGCGGCGGAAGGTGCCGTGAACCAGCTTCGGCTGAACCTTGATCCGGCTCTGGTAAAGAGGCCGGTTCAACTGTGAGTTCACTGCGACCGCGCTGTCGTCATTCAGCGCGGAAGAGGAAGCGGCGGAGGCTGTACCAACAGCCTCCGCCACCAGGTTTTCAAGATTCGTGGCGGGTTCGCTCATAACTCACTCACTCCTTCGGCGCGAAACTCACGCCGCTTATTTGCCGCCGCCCAGCGAATGGACGTAAAGGGCCAGTTCCTTGATGGTCGAACCCGGAAGGCGCGCGCCCCAGGCCGGCATCACGCCGCCGCGACCATGCGAGAGCGTCGTAACGATGGTGGCCTTGTCGCCGCCATAGAGCCAGATCGCATCGGTCAGGTTCGGCGCGCCGAGCTCCTGATTGCCCTTCGCGTCGGCGCCATGGCAGGAGACGCAATTTGCCGCGAATACTTCGCTACCACGCGTGGCAGCCGCAGCATCGTCCGCCTTGTTGCTCAACGACAGCACGTATTCCGCCACGTCGTTGATCTGCTCGCGCGTCAGCATCTTGTCGTCGAGGAAACGGGGCATCATGTTCTGGCGCGTATCGGCATCGGCCTCCCAGCGGATGCCGTGCGTCAGCGTGGTCTGGATGTCGGCGAGCTTGCCGCCCCAGAGCCAATCGTCGTCATTGAGATTGGGGAAGCCGTTGCCACCCGCCGCGCCCGAACCGTGGCAGGGCGCGCAGTTGTCGGCGAACGTGGCTTTGCCACCGGCAAGCGCCACTTCCATGAGGCTGTCGTTCTTCGCGATATCCTCGATCGGCATCGCGTCGATCTGCTTCATGAACACGGCGCGGCCTTCGGCGACCTTCTGCAGCTCGGCCGACACTTCGCCGCGCTGCGTATAGCCGTATGAACCGGCCGTGTGCTTCCAGCCACCGCTCGAAAGATAAGGCCAGGCCGGGAAGATGACCCAATAGACGAGCGACCAGAGGATGCAGACATAGAAGGTGTAAATCCACCACTTCGGCAGCGGATTGTTCAACTCCCTGATGCCGTCCCACTCGTGGCCCGTGGTTTCAACGCCGGAGATTTCGTCCGTGTGCTTCTGCGTGCTCATTGCGCGCCCCCTTCATGATCGTCATTGAGCGGCAGCTGTGCCAGCCGCTCAAATGTCTGCTTGTTCGACGGCCAAAGCGCATAGCCGACGGCAATGAGGAACACGACGCAGAAAAGCACCAGTCCCCAGGTTCCGGCGAGAGCCGATATTTCCTGATGTGTCATGGCTGTGCTCACTGCTTGAAGTTGGCGCTGTCATAGGCGTTGAAATCGACCAGCGTCCCGAGCATCTGGAGATAAGCCACCAGCGCATCGAGTTCGCTGACCACCTGCGGGTTGCCGTCGAAGTTGCGGATGACGGCCTTGGGATAGCGCGCCGCGAGGCCCGTGACATCAGCATCGGGGTTGACCTGCGCCTCGAGATCCGCTTTCGCGTTGGCAATCTCCTCATCCGTGTAAGGAACACCCGTCACGCGCAGCGCCTTCATGTCGTCGGCGATATGCGTGTAATCGAGCGGGGTCTTGGCGAGGTAAGGATAGCCTGGCATCACCGACTCCGGCACGACCTGCCGCGGATTGGCCATATGCAGACGATGCCACTCGTCCGAATACTTGCCGCCAATACGCGCGAGATCGGGCCCGTTGCGCTTCGACCCCCACTGGAAGGGGTGGTCGTACATGCTTTCTGCCGCCAGCGAGTAGTGTCCGTAGCGCTCCACTTCCGAACGGAGCGAACGGATCATCTGGCTGTGGCAGAGGTAGCAACCCTCGCGGATATAGATGTTGCGTCCGGCGAGTTCGAGCGGGCTATAAGGCCGCACGCCCTTCACATCCTCGACCGTGGTCTTGATGAGGAAGGTCGGGATGATCTCGACGATACCGCCGATCGACACCGCGATGAGCGAGAGGATGAGAAGCAGGATCGAGTTCTTCTCGATGACTTCATGCGAAAATCTGGACATGTGCCTCTCCCTCACTCAGCCGGCTGGGCAAGCGCGCCGACAGGCGCGTTGGCGTTGGCAGGTGCGTTGGCGATGATGGGTTCGCCCACTCGCACGTCGCCCCTGATCGTCCGCCAGCAGTTGTAGACCATGATCAGCGTGCCGGTCAGATAGAGCAGACCGCCCAGAGCGCGGATCACATAGAAGGTATGCATCGCCGCGACGGTTTCCACGAAGGAATATTCGAGGAAGCCCTGCGCGTCATAGGCACGCCACATCAGACCCTGAAGAATGCCCGACACCCACATCGCCGTGATGTAGAGGACGATACCCATGGTCGAGATCCAGAAGTGCCAGCTCACAAGCGCGATCGAGTAGAGCCGCTCGCGCTTCCATAGCCAGGGAACGAGGCAGTAGACGGCACCGAAGGTGACGAAGCCCACCCAGCCCATCGCGCCCGAATGCACATGGCCGATGGTCCAGTCAGTGTAGTGCGAGAGCGAGTTCACCGCCTTGATCGACATGAGCGGACCTTCGAAGGTCGACATGCCATAGAAGGCGACGGACACGACGAGCATGCGGATCACGGGGTCTGTACGCAACTTGTCCCAGGCGCCCGAAAGCGTCATCAGGCCGTTGATCATGCCGCCCCAGCTGGGCATCCACAGCATGATCGAGAAGGTCATGCCGAGTGTCTGCGCCCAGTCAGGCAGAGCCGTATAGTGCAGATGATGCGGACCGGCCCAGATGTAGAGGAAGATCAGCGCCCAGAAGTGGATGATCGAGAGCCTGTAGGAATAGACCGGACGGCCCGCGCGCTTCGGCACGAAGTAGTACATCATGCCGAGGAAGCCCGCCGTCAGGAAGAAGCCCACCGCGTTGTGGCCATACCACCACTGGATCAGCGCGTCCTGCACGCCCGAGAAGGCGCTGAAGCTCTTGCTCGAGAAGATCGAGACCGGCACCGTCAGGTTGTTGCCAAGGTGCAGCATCGCGATCGTGACGATGAACGCCAGGTAGAACCAGTTCGCCACATAGATATGCGGCTCCTTGCGCTTCATCAGCGTTACAAGGAAGACGAGCAGATAGGTCACCCAGACGATCGTCAGCCAGATGTCCGTATACCATTCGGGCTCGGCATATTCGCGGCCCTCGGTCACACCCATCAGGTAGCCCGTCGCCGCGATGACGATGAAGAGGTTATAGCCCCAGAAGACGAACCAGGGAGCGATGTCGCCCGCCAGGCGCGCGCGGCAGGTCCGCTGCACGACATAGAAGGACGTCGCGATCAGCGCGTTGCCGCCCATGGCGAAGATCACGCCCGATGTATGCACCGGGCGAAGCCTGCCGAAGCTGATATAGGCAAAGTCGAAATTGAGGGCCGGGAAGGCCAGTTCGCTGGCGATGTAGAAGCCCGCGAGCATGCCGGCGATTCCCCAGAAGAGCGTCGCGATCACGCCGTATTTGACGACCGTGTCGTTATAGCCCTTGCCGTCATCGGCGCCGGGAAGCCCCTTCAGGGCATTGAAATGGCGATTTCCGATCGCCAGAACACCAGCGGCGAATGCCAGCGTGAATATCCACGCATGAACCGCCATCGGTACGTCGTAAGCCTTAGCCGCGACGACGAGGCTGTAAAATGCCCCCGCCACCAGCACGATCGCCGTCAAGTAAGACGACGTGGTCATTGTTCCGTGGAGACGACCGCCCGCCCCGCCTGAAACCGCCATTTGACGATCTCCTTCATGTTGCCTGTGGCATTCAACATGCCGTGGGCTCTTTTAAGGCGAAATCAGGAAATGTACGTAGGGTGTTTCGCCGCTGCGGGAGATTGACGCAGTGCCGGAAACGCGAGGCCTGTCAGGCCCGGCGCGCGGCGAGCGCGTGCTCGATCGAGTCGATGAGCTTGTCCTCGTCGGCGGGCTTGTCGAGGAAGGCGATGGCGCCAGCCTTCTGGGCCCGGGCGCGCAGTCCCGCATCACTCCGGCCGGTCATGATGATGGTCGGAATATCGACCCGCTCGGCCCTCAGCTTCTCCAGCAACTCGAGGCCGTTCATTTCCGGCATATGCAGGTCGAGCAACAGGCAGCCATCGCCGGGCACCTCCGCAAGGAAGGCGCGTGCAGACGCATAGTCCCGCACGGTCAGGCCGTGGGACTCGAGCAGGACACGCATGGAATCGCGCACAGCTTCATCGTCGTCGACGACGCATACCGCGCGCCCGGAACTGGCCATAAAAGCCGCCTCCAGAGCGAAATTCGGTGGATGACAGAAATAAGATAAGGAGCCTTCGCAAAGACTGATATAGGGGTTTTCCCTAGGCTCTCGCGACCTGTACCCCTGCGGTAAGCGCTATTCGCACCAGGTCCGACAGGCTGCGCGCCTGCATTTTCTCCATCAGATGGGCCCGGTGAATCTCGACTGTCCGCGGCGATATGCCCAATTCATGGGCAATGACCTTGTTCGGCTGTCCGCCGACCAGATGCTCCAGAACCTCGCGCTCGCGCGGCGTCAGCGCGGCCACCCGCGCCTCGGCCTCCCGGGCGCCCGACGACTGGGCCTGCTGGCTGAGGATTTGCTCCCGAGCCCTGCGGACGCTCGAAAGCATCAACTCGTCGTCATAAGGCTTTTCGATGAAGTCGATGGCGCCGGCCTTCATGGCGCGGACGGCCAGCGGCACATCGGCATGGCCGGTGACGATGATGACGGGAAGCGTCACACCGCGTTTGGCGATCTCTTCCTGAAGGGTGAGCCCGTCCATGTCCGGCATCCTGACATCGACGACAAGGCATACACCGCGGCCGGGCGTCAGCGCGGCGAGGAAGGCGGCCGCCGATTCGAAATCCTCAACCCCGAAGCCATCGGACTCGAGCAGCGCGCGCAGCGAATCGCGAACATCGGCATCGTCATCGACCACGAAGACGGGGGCGTCAGTCATTCTTGTCGGCCCCCTCTCCATCGGTGAGCGGAATGCGGAAGGAGAAGGTCACGCCTACATCCTCGTTCGGCGTCGCCCAGAGTTCCCCGCCATGAGACTCGATGATCGACCGGCAAATGGACAGGCCAATGCCCATGCCCTGCTCCTTGGTGGTCATGAAGGGCTGGAAGAGGTTCGCCGCCACTTCCGGCGCAAGGCCCGATCCGGTGTCGCGCACGCTGACAAGCGCATATTCGTCATTCGCGCGCCGGGTCGAGATCGTCAATTCGCGGCTTGCGACGCTCTGCATCGCCTCGATGCTGTTGCGGATGAGATTGAGCGCGACCTGCTGAATCTGGATCTTGTCGATCAGAACCTGCGGTAGCCCGGCCTCGAGATCGACTATGACCTTGACGTTCGCCTCAGCCACGCCGACCAGTGCCAGCGCGATCGCCTCCTCCATGACGCGGTTCAGGTTCTCGAACGCCTGGTTCGACTTGCCCTTTTCGATGAACTCGCGCAGGCGGCGGATGATCTGCCCCGCGCGCGCCGTCTGCGCACCCGCCTTGTCGATCAGTTCACGCGCACGTTCGACCTGCGGATCGTCAATGCCGTCAATGGTCCGCCGCGCGGCCTTGGAGTAGTTCATGATGGCCGAGAGCGGCTGATTGAGCTCATGCGCCAATGCCGAGGCCATCTGCCCCATCGCGCTCAGGCGCGAGACATGCAGCAGTTCGGACTGCAATTCCTGCAAGCGTCGCTCGGTGCTCTGGCGCTCGGTGACATCGCGGATGAAGCCGGTAAAAAGTCTCCGTTGCCCAACGCTGATTTCGCCGACAGAGAGTTCCATCGGAAAGGTCGTTCCGTCGCGCCTCTGGCCAACGACGATGCGGCCGATGCCGATGATGTGCTTCTCGCCCGTCTTGCGGTAGCGCTCCATATAGCCGTCATGGCCCTCGCGATAGGGAGAGGGCATCAGCAGCTTGACGTTCTTGCCGAGCACCTCGGCAAAGGCGTATCCGAACAGGCGTTCGGCGGCGGGGCTGAATGATTCGATCATGCCCACTTCGTCGATGATGACGATGGCGTCGGGCACGGTTTCCAGAATCGAGCTCAGCCGCGCCTCGCGCTCGCGCAGCGCGTGCTCCTGATAGCGGCGCTGCGTGATGTCGTGAATGATGCCGACGAACATGCTCTCGCCGCCGAAACTTCCTTCCCCGACCGAGAGATACATCGGAAAGGTTGTGCCGTCCTTGCGCTGGCCCACGACCTCACGGCCGATGCCGATGATGCGTTTCTCGCGCGTCTGACGATAATGCTCGATATAGCCGTCATGCTCCTGACGATAGGGCGACGGCATGAGCATCTTCACATTGCGGCCGACGGCCTCCTCGGCGCTGTAGCCGAAAAGCTTTTCACAAGCAGGGCTATAGACCTGGATCATCCCCATCTTGTCGATGATGACGATGCCATCAACAGCCGTGGCAAGCAGCGCGTCGAGGCGCGCCTGGCTTTCCATGTCGCTATTTTCGTTCGGGGGGAGTTTCGTCATCCATGCTCGAAGTTTTTCCGGCCCTGAATGCGCCGGTGATCTTGAAAGTAAATCATCATTTTACCGATTGAACCGAGAATTTCACCCACAATCGATTGCCGGTCGGCGCCTGGCGCCATCTCTCTTCTGCTACGATGATTTGAGAGGACCGGCAAGAACCGCGAGGGCCCCATGCGCGCCATGCTGCTTGAAAAACCCGGCACGCCGCTCATCGAGCGCGAATTGCCGGATCCCCATGCAGTCAGTGGGGAGATTCGTGTCCGCGTTCTCGCTTGTGGCGTTTGCAGAACCGATCTCCATGTCGTCGATGGGGAATTACCGGACCCATCTCTGCCGATCATTCCCGGCCACGAGATCGTAGGTATCGTCGATGAGATCGGCGCCAACGTGAAAGGCTTCCGTCTTGGTCAGCGCGTCGGCATTCCCTGGCTCGGCCATACTTGCGGAACATGCCCCTATTGCCGCTCGGCGCGCGAGAACCTCTGCGATCACCCGCTGTTCACCGGCTACACGCGCAATGGCGGCTATGCGACGCATGCCGTGGCGGACGCTGCCTATGCCTTTCCGCTCGACGGCCTCGGCGACGACGTCGCCATTGCGCCGCTTCTCTGCGCCGGTCTCATCGGCTGGCGCTCGCTGGTGCTCGCAGGCGAAGGAAAGCGGCTCGGCATTTACGGCTTCGGAGCTGCGGGCCATATCGTGCTTCAGGTCGCAAAAGCGCAGGGGCGAAAGGTCTTCACCTTCAGCACGCCGGGCGACATGGCGGCACAGGACTTCGCCCGCTCACTCGGCGCGGACTGGGCAGGCGGCTCCGACGAAGCGCCGCCCGAGCTTCTCGATTCCGCGATCATCTATGCGCCGGTCGGCGCGCTGGTGCCGGCCGCGCTGAGAGCCGTCGCCAAGGGCGGGCGTGTCGTTTGCGCCGGCATTCACATGA
>DAIEIL010000085.1 GCA_027352645.1 Rhodobiaceae bacterium
GGCACCTGCTGCCGCGCGATCATCTCGTCGGAGATCTGCAATTACGATCCGACGATCATCACCGGCTTCGACGTGCGCTTTTCCTCGCCGGTCTTCCCCGGCGAGACGGTGCTGGTCGACATCTGGAAAGACGGCAACATCGCGTCTTTCCGCGCACGGCTGAAGGAGCGCGACGTGACCGTCATCAACAATGGCAAGTGCACGCTGAAGGCGTGACGCTTCGGGCTTCGAGGCGCGCGGAACCTTGCGGTCCCGCGCGTCCGAACATGAGAAGAAATCGGGGGACCTCATCCCGAGGAGGGCAAAGGCCCGCCTCACAGGATGACTGAAGGGGAAAGACGATGGACAGGAAAATTCAGGGCCTACTGATCGCCAACGGTGCGTTGGTATTGCTCGCAGGCTTTGCGGCGGGCTTTCCTTACGGCTCGACGGTGGTCGCCTCGATCGCGCCCGGCGCTGCGGCGGCGGATTTCGTCGAGCCCCTGTGCGCCTGGCATATGGCCCATCTCGAAGGCGTGCTGAACGGGCTCCTCATGATCGCGGCGGCGGCAGCAGCAGGTGCGCTCACGCTTTCCTCGGCTTCGCAGCGGGTGATCCTCTGGGGCCTCATCGTTTCCGGCTGGACAAATATCGTCGCCTCGACGATTTCCGCGCTCACCGGCGGGCGCGGCACCGCGGTTACCGGCCTCGACTGGAACACGCTCGACTTCCTGCTCTTCATGGCCGGGATCCTCGGCGCCGTCTCGGCGGCCATAGCGCTGGTCCTTGGCGGGCTCAGGGCGGCGCGGGGCTGAAAAACGCACTTCGCACATTTGGCAGAAATCGCCTGCTCTTTGGCATTTCCGCCAGGGAAGAGGGGACCTAAGCTCGGGGCATGACAAAGCCCCGACTGCCCAGACGCGTGTTGATGCTCGGCTTCGAGAACGCCCAGATTCTCGATGTGACCGGGCCCTTTCAGATTCTCGAGGCGGCGCGAGCCAGATCGGGCGAGCCCGCATATGAGATTGAACTCATCGCGCCGGAACGCGGCCCTTTCCGCACAAGTTGCGGGCTGACGCTCACCGCCACGCGCGGGATCGACGAGATCGGCGACGAGGAACTCGGCCAGGTTCACTCCCTTCTCGTCGCGGGCGGCATGGGCACGCGCAACGTCGTCCATGACGCGCGGGTGATCGGTTTCATCCGCCGCGCCGCCGCCAGGACGAAGCGCACCGTCTCGGTCTGCACCGGAGCGCTGCTTCTCGCAGGCGCGGGACTGCTCGACGGCAAGCGCGCCGCGACGCATTGGGCCTTTGCCGAAGCGCTGCGCCGCGACTTTCCAAAGGTCGAGGTCGATCCCGACGCGATCTATGTGCGGGCCGGAAAAATCTGGACATCGGCGGGCGTCACCGCAGGCATGGATCTCGCGCTGGCGCTTGTGGAGGAAGATCTCGGCCGGGAAACGGCGCTCGCCATTGCGCGGCATCTCGTGATGTTCCTGATGCGGCCCGGTGGACAATCGCAATTCTCGGCGCAGCTTGCCGCGCAAGGCGTGAGCGACGAGCGGATCGCACGCGTCTGCGCCCATATCGTCGGGAACCCGCGAGACGACCTGAGTGTGCCCGCACTCGCCGCCCATGCGCATATGAGCGAACGCACCTTCGCGCGGCGTTTTGCCGAAGCAACTGGCCTGACACCCGCTCAATTCGTGGAACGGGCGCGTCTCGACGAGGCGCGGCGGCGTCTTACCGAGGGAAGCGCGCCGGTGGAGACAGTCGCTCATCACGCAGGCTTCGGCCAGGCAGAGCGCATGCGCCGCGCCTTTCTGCGCCATCTCGGCGTCACTCCCAATCGCTATCGCGAACGTTTCCAGACCGCGAAGCGGCCCATTTCCATCAATCTCATCGCGGAGGAGAGGCAAAATGTCTCGTGAACGCACCATCGGCATTCTCATTTTCGACGATGCGGAGGAACTGGATTTCGTCGGTCCCTATGAGGTCTTCACCATGTCGAACGAAGTGTTCGGACAAAAGGGGCAGCCGCGGCCCGACAAGGTGCTGCTGATCTCGGAAAAGGGAGAGATCATCACCGGCGCCAAGGGCATGCGCGTCGATGCCCATGCTTCCATCGCCGAGATTGACAAGCTCGACCTGCTGCTGGTGCCGGGCGGCATGGGCACACGGCGCGAGATCGGCAACAAGACGATCACCGACTGGGTGGCGCGGATCGCCGGCACCTGCGAGTGGGTCACGAGCGTCTGTACGGGCTCTCTCATCCTGGCCGTGGCAGGCCCCGCCCGGGGCAAGCGCGTGACGACGCATTGGGCCTTTGTGCCGACGTTGCGCGAGCGCGGCGAGGTTTCGGAAGTGCTCGAAAAGCTGCGCTACGTGCGCGACGGCAATGTCGTGACCTCGGCGGGCGTTTCGGCGGGCATAGACATGGCGCTCTGGCTGGTCGGCCAGATGCATGGCGAGGATCATGCCCGGGCGACCCAGCTCGGCATGCAATATGACCCCGCGCCACCCTACGCGGCTTCTGTCTGACGCCCCCGCATTCAGATTAGACGAAAGCGGCGGAATCCGGTCTACTCCCGACAACAAAATCGGGAGAGACGCATGTCAGACAAGCACCCCTTCGATCCGGCCCTTTTCCGCCCGGAGGCGATTTCCGCCGAGACCCGCGCCATCAACGAGGCGATCGTCAAGGCGATCGCCGACATGGAAGAGTGGTGGGACGTAGGGGCGCAGAAGATGCGCGACGCGCGCGCCCGCGGCGAAGGCCCGTTCCCGCTCGCGCCGAAGTCCGACGCCGCCCGCACCATCGAAATCCCCGGAAAGGGCGGGCACAAGATCCCGCTTCGCATCATTTCGCCGGAAAGCCCCCGGGGCGTCTATCTCCACATTCATGGCGGCGGCTGGGTGCTGGGCGCTGCCGACCAGCAAGACCCGATGCTCGAACGCATCGCGAAGAATGCTGGCCTCGCGGTCATCAGCGTCGAATATCGCCTCGCGCCAGAGCATCCCTATCCCGCCGGTCCCGACGATTGCGAAGCCGCCGCTGTCTGGCTCGTCGAGAATGCGGCGAAGGAATTCGGTACCGACAAGATCACCATCGGCGGCGAAAGTGCGGGCGGTCATCTCTCCGCCGTCACGCTCCTGCGCATGCGCGACCGCCACGGCTATACGGGCTTCAAGGGCGCGAACCTTGTCTTCGGCGCCTTCGACATGAGCATGACGCCGAGCCAGAAGCATTTCGGCAATGAACGGCTGATCCTTCGCACCGTCGACATCGAGCAGTTCGGCGACGCATTCCTGCCCGAGGGCGTCGACCGCCGCCATCCGGACGTCTCGCCGCTTTATGCAAACCTCAAGGACATGCCGCCCGCCCTCTTCACCATCGGCACACGCGACGCGCTGCTCGACGACTCGCTCTTCATGCATGGGCGCTGGCTCGCGGCCGGCAACGAAGGGGAGCTTGCCGTCTATCCGGGCGGCGCGCATGGCTTCATCGCCTTTCCGGGCGAGATCGCCAGATCGGCCAATGAGCGGATCGACGCCTTCCTCTCTCGCGTGACCGGCTGATCCACGAATGAGCGGCATGATCGACACCTATCGTGGCTATGTCTCGATGCAGGAATGCGACGAGATGGGCCACATGAATATCCAGCACTACATCAGCAAGACCTCCGACGCCTCGTTTAACTTTCGCGTGGCAATCGGCATGGGGTTTTCGCATCAACGCGAAAGCGGGCTCGGCTATGTCGCGCTCGAACATCACATCCGCTTCCATCGGGAACTCAGAACCAGCGACCTCGTGATCGTGAAGTCCGGCGTCATCGAGATCCGCGACAAGACCATGCGCATGTATCAGGAGATGCGCGAAGTCCTCGACGACAGGCTCGCTGCCACCTTCATCGTCGATGTCGGCTGTCTCGACCTGAAGACGCGGCGGCTCGTGCCATGGCCTGAGGAAACGCGAAAGAAAGCCGAAGCGCTCATCGTCAACGAACCCGAATATTCGCGCCCACGCGGTCTTTCGCGCGAGATCATGGACCGCGACGTATCGGCCGTCCGGGCACACGCGCTCGACATGTTCGAAAGCAACCGCTCCGTCGTGAACACCTGGGAGTGCGACACGAACGGCCATATGAATGCGCGGTTCTTCATGGCGCGTTTCTCGGACGCCCAGGGCCATATGTGGTCGCATGCGGGCCTCGGGCGCCATCAGCAGGCGGCGGCAGGGCTCGCCACCGCAACCGTTGAGATGCGGCTCATCTATTTCCGCGAGCTGATGGCAGGAGAGACGCTTTGCGTCAAAACCGGCCTTGTCGAAGCGGGCGAAAAGACGCTGCGCTACCGGCATTGGCTCTTCAATGCCGAGACAGGCGAACCGGCCTGCGCCGCCGAAGGGCTCGGCCTTCTCTTCGACAGGGAGACGCGCAAGGCCGTGCGCATTCCCGATAATATCGCCGCCCGCTTCGCGCGTGGCTGACAGAATTCTGACCTGGAACAGAGGTATCGCTAATGGGTGAGATGATCGACGTCGCGCGGTCGAGCGTGCAGACATGGCAGTCCGACCAGATGGGCCATATGAATGTGCAGTTCTATATGGAGCATGCGACGCAGGGCCTTGCGGCACTCGGCGTTCACCTCGGACTGGGACCGCGCTTCGTTGCCGCCGAACAGGCGCGCCTCATTGCCCGCGACCACCATGTGCGCTTCCTGCGCGAGCAGCGGCCCGGCGCGCCCTTCACCATTCGCGCGGGCATTCTCGGCGTCACGGATTTCGGCCTGCGCGTCTATGAGGAAATGTGGAACACGGTGTCAGGCGAGGTCGCGGCGACTTTTGCCGCCGATGTCGAATTGCTCGACGAGGATTCGCGCGAGGTGAAGCCACTGCCCGCCAAGGCGAAAGCGGCAGCGAAGAACCTCATCGTGGAACTCCCCGCCCATGGCGCCCCGCGCGGCCTGACGCTCTACGCGCCGCGCCCGGCACCGAAACTCGCCGACGCTAAACAACTCGTCTTCACATGGCAGGGCGAGATCCAGCCCGAGCAGTGCGACACGCAGGGCTATCTGATTGCGCGGCACTTCATGGGCATTGTCTCGGACTCCATTCCGAACCTGCTCGGCCAGTTACAGGGCGACGACCGCTCGAAAAACGCGAGGGTCGGCGGCGCGGCATTGGAATATCGCTTCCATTATCACCGCTTTCCCCGCGCAGGCGACGTGTTGACGCTCCGGAGCGGACTCAAGGAAGTGGGACCGAAGACATATGTCTGGTGTCACTGGCTCTTCGATCTCGAAAGGGGCGACGCCATCGCGACCGCCGAGGCCGTCGCCATCGCGCTCGATCTCGAAGCACGCAAGGCCATTCCCATTCCCGAAGACATGCGTCGGAAGCTCGAAGAACATGTCGTGCCGGGATTAAGCGTCTGACACCTTCAGAAGCCGCTTCGCCTTGATGACGAAGCCACGCTCACCCGCAATGCGCTGGATGGTCTTCATCCCTCTGGCCAGCGGATAGAGCGCTTCCATGTCATGCGCCTCGCGGGCGGCGGAGGCCGCTTTTCGCGTCTCGTTATAGAGCGCGAGAAGCTCCGCCTCGCTCAGCGCGCGCAAGAACGCTTCCTTTTCCGGGCGGCTCGGATCTGGCTCGGAAAAGATAAGCGTCATCAGTCGGAAAGCCGCACATCGAGATCGAGCATTTCGCGGCGCACGGCGTCGGGAAATTCCATCGGAATGAAATGCGTGGCGCGGCCGATGCGCAGCAACGTCGCATGCGGATCGCGTTGCCCCAGAAGCTCGGGCGCCGGCGCGCGGCAGGTGGAGCCGATGCCTGCATAGATGAGCGTCAACGGCGTCTGGAGCCTTGCAAGATCGGCCCAGATGTCGTGATCCTGCGCGCGGAAATTCGCCGCCTCCCAGGCGGGCGCACAGGCAAGCTCCACCTGCCCGTCGCTCCGGACTTTTGAACCGCCTTCGACATAATCGGCGATGAATTCTTCGGGCCATGTACGGAAAGCACCGCGTCCCTTATAGGCATTCACCATCGTCGCGCGATCCGGGAAGACCGCGCGGCGGCGCTCCGCGCCATCGGCGAGCGACAGCGGCCCGCCCTTGCGGCCGAGCATGCGATAAAGCTTCATGATCCGACGCGCCGAACGCGGCACCATGACGGGATCCACGAGAACGAGGCCGCGCACGAGGTCAGGCCGTTCGGCGGCAACCATGAGACTTGTCGCGCCGCCCATGGAGTGTCCACCGAGCAGGATCGGTCGGCCCGTTTCCTCGACAAATGGCTCGATGAAGCGGATGAGATCGTCGCGGAAAATCGTCCAGCGGCGATGATCCGTCGGATCTGCGGGAAGCTGCGTCATCCCGTGCCCGCGCGCGTCCCATGCGCGGATGTGAAAGCGCGAGGCAAGCGGCGACAACAGGCTGTTATAGGTCATGCCGTTGAAGCCGTTGGCATGAGCGAAATGCAGCGCGGGAAGGTTCTTGCCCTGATTCCACTCTAGGAACGAGATCGCACCGTCTTCAAGCACAAGCTCGCGCCGCGCGGGCGCGGCTTCGCCGATATGCAGATTCATACTCGATACCGTCATGACGCCACTTTCCGGAAGTCGGGCTTGCGCTTCGAGAGGAAAGCGTCGACCGCTTCATGATGCTCTGGCGTCGTCCAGCATTCCTGAAGCGCATCCGTCTCGAGCTTCT
>DAIEIL010000088.1 GCA_027352645.1 Rhodobiaceae bacterium
GGCGGAGACGGCGCGGCGCCATGAGTACATAGAGAGAACGGCCTATGCCAGAGGGACGGGCGCCAGCCGGCTCGAGAATCATTCTTCGCGTGCCAGTTGCACCCGGAAAGCCGGGCAATTATGGTGCGCGCAAATCCAAACGGGAACACCGGGGGAAGCAAGGCCGCGGCGGGAAAACGAGCCGGCCACCATCAGTCCCCCCGCAAAGAAGAAACCGCATTGGCGGCGTGCAGGTCCGGGGGACAGGCACGGCCATGCTATAATCCCGCCTTATTTCTACGGCCCTATGCGGCCGCCCAAACGACCAGACCCAGACGACCAGATAAGACGACCAGATAAGACGACCGAAACATTTTTTGGAAGACGAGGCAGCAACACACCGGCGGTTCCCGAAAATTCCGGCGACGGCAGAGATTCCGCACCGGCTCCCGAACCCGAAGCCCGACACGGCGACCGGCGCTGCCAAGACCATCACAGGAGAAAAGGTGTGAAACAGACCGGGCCCAATATCAGCAAACACGGCGTGGACAAAAACGGCTTCAAAAACCTCGCCGCCGCCCATTGGAACTATCGACCCGCGGCCCTTTACGAAGAGGCCGTCCGCCGCAACGAAGGCCTGGTCGCCGCCGATGGCCCGTTCGTCGTCAAGACCGGCGTTCACACCGGCCGCTCCGCGAAGGACAAGTTCATCGTCCGCGACCAGAACACCGAGAACAATGTCTGGTGGGACAACAACAAGTCGATGACGCCGGAAGCGTTCGACCTTCTCCACCAGGACATGCTGAAGCATGCCGAAGGCAAGGAACTCTTCATTCAGGATCTCTTCGGCGGCGCCGACAAGACCCATCGCCTCGCGACCCGCATCTACTCCGAATATGCCTGGCACTCGCTGTTCATCCAGAACCTGCTGATCGAGCCGAAGCCCGAAGAGCTCGACGACTTCCTCCCCGAATTCACGATCATCGACCTGCCGAGCTTCGAGGCCGATCCGGCGAAGTACGGCGTCCGCACCTCGACGGTCATCGCCTGCGACTTCACCAAGCGCATCGTGCTCATCGCCAACACCTCCTACGCGGGCGAAATCAAGAAGTCGGTCTTCTCGATGCTGAACTACGAGCTGCCGCCCAAGCGCGTCATGCCGATGCACTGCTCGGCCAATATCGGCCCGAAGGGCGACACGGCCGTGTTCTTCGGCCTCAGCGGCACCGGCAAGACCACGCTTTCGGCCGATGCGAGCCGCACGCTCATCGGCGACGACGAGCATGGCTGGTCGGAAAACGGCGTCTTCAACTTCGAAGGCGGTTGCTACGCGAAGATGATCAAGCTCTCGGCTGAAGCCGAGCCCGAGATCTACGCGGTGACCAAGCGCTTCGGCACCGTGCTCGAGAACGTCGTCATGGACACGGACTCGCGCGAGCTCGACCTCGACAGCGCCGCTCTCGCCGAGAACAGCCGTGGCGCCTATCCGCTCGCCTTCATCCCGAATGCGAGCGCGACCGGCACCGGTGGCCATCCGAAGAACATCATCATGCTGACGGCGGATGCCTTCGGCGTGCTGCCTCCGATCTCGAAGCTGACGCCGAGCCAGGCCATGTATCACTTCCTCTCGGGCTACACGGCGAAGGTCGCCGGCACCGAGAAGGGCGTGACGGAACCGGAAGCGACCTTCTCGACCTGCTTCGGCGGGCCGTTCATGTCGCGCCACCCCACCGAATACGGCAACCTGCTCCGCGCGCTCATCGCCGAGCACAAGGTCGACTGCTGGCTCGTCAACACGGGCTGGACGGGCGGCGCCTATGGCGTTGGCTCGCGCATGCCGATCAAGGCGACGCGCGCGCTTCTCGCCGCCGCCCTCGACGGCTCGCTCGCGACGGTCGAGTTCCGCACCGACAGCAATTTCGGCTTCGAAGTGCCGGTGAGCGTGCCGGGCGTCGACACGAAGATCCTCAACCCGCGCGAGACCTGGGCCGACAAGGCCGCTTATGACGCGCAGGCACAGAAGGTCGTCGGCATGTTCATCGAGAACTTCGCGAAGTTCGAAGATCACGTCGATCCGGAAGTCCGCGCCGCGGCCCCGGCCGTGAAGCGCGCCGCGGAGTAAGCGTGGCCGCTGCCTGAAACAGAAAAGCCCGAGCCTCCCGGCTCGGGCTTTTTGCTTTGCAGTTCATGGGTTGGAAATATGTATCGCGATCGCATTCGCAACGCCGGTCTCCATGACCGCATCGTCAGCGCCGACGAAGCGGCCCTTCTCATCCGCGACGGCATGACCGTCGGCATGAGCGGCTTCACGAGGGCGGGCGAGGCCAAGGCCGTTCCGCTGGCGCTTGCCGAACGCGCCAGACGCGAACCCATGAAAATCACGCTGATGACGGGCGCGTCGCTCGGCAACGATCTCGACAAGACATTCGCCGAAGCGCATCTGCTCTCGCGCCGCATTCCCTTCCAGTCCGATCCGGGCCTGCGCAAGGCGATCAATACGGGCGAAGTGATGTTCGTCGACCAGCATCTCTCCGAGACGGTCGAGATGCTGCGTACTCACCAGCTTCCCGATATCGATATCGCCATCGTCGAGGCCGTCGCCATCACCGAGACGGGCGGCATCGTCCCGACGACTTCGGTCGGCAATTCGGCGAGCTTCGCCATCCTCGCACCCAAGGTCATTGTCGAGATCAACCTCACCCAGCCGCTGCTGCTGGAAGGTTTGCACGACATCTACATCCCGACGAAGCGGCCCCATCGCGAGCCAATCCCCATCGTTGCGCCGGAAAGCCGCGCCGGCCTTCCCTATATCCAGATCCCGCCGGAGAAGATCGCCGCCATCGTCATCACCGAGAAGCTCGACAGCTCCGCCAAGGTAACGCCGCCCGATGACGACACACGCGCCATTGCCGGCCACCTGATCGAATTTCTCAAGCACGAAGTGAAGATGGGCCGCATGGGCCCGGATCTGCGCCCGCTCCAGGCGGGCATCGGCTCCGTGGCCAATGCCGTCCTGCACGGGCTCATCGACTCGCCCTTCCACGATCTCAAGATGTATTCGGAGGTCCTGCAGGATTCGACGTTCGACCTCTTCGACGCGGGCAAGCTCGTCTTCGCTTCTGCGTCCTCGATCACGCTCTCCGCCGAGAAGCACGACGAGGTCATGCCGAATATCGGCGCCTATAAGGGCCGCCTTCTGCTGCGCCCGCAGGAGATCAGCAATCATCCGGAAGTGGTGCGGCGCCTTGGCGTCATCTGTATCAACACGGCGCTCGAATTCGACATCTACGGCAACGTCAACTCGACGCATGTCGGCGGCACGCACATGATGAACGGCATTGGCGGTTCGGGCGATTTCGCGCGCAACGGATTCCTGTCGATCTTCGTCAGCAAGTCGACGGCGAAAGACGGAAAGATTTCAAGTGTCGTGCCGATGGTCAGCCATGTCGACCATACGGAACATGATGTCGGCATACTGATCACCGAGCAGGGCCTTGCCGACTTGCGCGGCCTCGCGCCCCGCGAACGTGCGGCGCTCGTGATCAGGAATTGCGCGCATCCTTCCTATCGCGACGCGCTTGAGGACTATTACGCCCGCGCCGTCACGCGTGGCGGGCATACGCCGCATGTGATCGAGGAAGCGCTTTCCTGGCATGCCCGCCTGCGCGAACACGGCACGATGAAACAGGACTGAGCATCTAGCGTGAACGCGGCATGTCCGGTCGGGCGTAGAAGTCCTCAATCGTCTTTCCTGTCTCGTCGCGAAACGTCTCATCGCTCAGCTTGAGAACGGCTATGCGCTCGATGCGAAAGGTGCGGAAATCGCGCCGGAGTTCGCACCAGGCGGCGAGCATCCAGAACGGGCCAAAAAAGGCGAGGCCGAGCGGACGCACGGTGCGGCTGCTGCGCTCGTCGGAGAGCGCCGCGTAATCCATGACGAGCTTTCGCCGTTCGCGGATGGCGCGGCGGATGGGCGTGAGATGTTTGTTGAAGGCATCCTTGCCTCGCCCCGGCGAGGCAGTGACGCGGCTCGTCTCGGCTATCCGTGTCAGACGCTCTGGCAACACCGCCGTGATCTTGGCCAGCGCCGCATCGGCGGCTTGCGTGAAGCTCGCATCGCCCCAGGCCCTGACCATGCGCGCGCCGAAGACCAGCGCCTCGATCTCGTCTTCCGTGAACATCAAGGGCGGCAATTCATAGCCCGCACGCAACACATAGCCGAGCCCCGCCTCGCCCTCGATGGGCACGCGGCTTGCCTGCAAGTCGGCAATGTCGCGATAGATCGTCCGCACCGAGACCTCAAGCTCCGCACCAAGCTCCTGCGCGGTCACCACGCGCTTGTTGCGGCGCAGAAACTCGATGATGTCGAACAACCGGTCGGCACGACGCATCGCAACCCCCTTTCACACCTTCAAGCGTCGCAGATCGCTGCTGACGGCATGGTGTCAGTAGCATGTCAGTATAAGGGATGAGGCAACAGAGGAGAGAGCGCCATGATCCGTCTTTTTCAGTTTCCCCCGACCCTCAAGGGCACACCCAATGCCAGCCCATTCTGCGTCAAGCTTGAATGCGCGCTCCGGCTTTACGGCCTCGCCTATGAGACAGAAACAGTTCCCGATCCCGCCCCCGGACCCAAGCACAAGGTTCCCTTCGTCGAAATCGACGGTGAGCGCGTCGGCGATTCGGCGCTCATCCTCGACCTTCTGAAGTCGCATCACGGGCTCGACCTCGATCGCGGCCTCGACGCGCGGAAGCGGGCCGAAAGCCACGCCCTGCAGCGCATGATCGAGGAGCGGCTCTATTGGGTGATGGTCTATAGCCGCTGGGTGGAGCCGGAAGGCTGGGACATCATCAGGCCGCTCTTTTTCGCGGCGCTACCCTGGCCGATGCGCAGGCTCATCCCCCGCATGGCGCGGAAGGCCGTGCGGCGAAAGCTGGACGGTCAGGGCATCGGCAGGCATACGCGCGAGGAAATCTACGCGCTCGGCGCGCATGACCTCGCCGCGCTGTCGGCCTTTCTCGACGACAATCCGTTCCTCTTCGGTGAAACGCCGACGCTTGCCGATGTCACGATGTACGGGTTTCTCGTGAACATCATCGGGCCGGACATCGCGAGCCCGCTGAAAGACGCCGCGCTCGGCCACACGAACCTCGTCGCTCACACGGAACGCATGGGCGAACTCTTTGCCTCGACACGGCTGCCGCGCCGGTTCAAGGCTGCCGCCTGATCGCCAGTCAGTGCTTTTTCTTGTGCTGGTCGGCGGGGTGTTTTGGCTCGCCCGCATGGGTGCCCGTCCAGGCGGGCGGGTCACTTGCCGGGAAGGTTTCCTCGCCGGTCTCGTCGACGATGTCGTTCTTCTTCAGCGCAGGTTTCTTCTTGTCGGAGTTCGGCATTGGAACCTCCTTCTCTCATTGAAATGAGATAGGGCATTGTTCCGCGCTTTTCAGCCCATGACGAGAGCCAAAATGCGCTCCACGATGGCGCCGCCGAGCCAAGAGCCGAGCGGCAGCGCGAGATAAAGCCCGAAGCGGAAGACAGTCGGCATGTCGAGCGGCCATTCGCGCGCCTTTTCGACACGTCCTTCGAGCGCGAGAAGCGCGGAAAGCCGCGGCGCGGCGCGATCGCTTTCGGCGCCTTGACTATCAAAGACGGCGCGCGTCTCGACGATCTCGCGGCGAAGCCGAGCAAGCTCGACCTTTTTCGCGTTATCGATAAGCCTGTGCACACGCCACATGGGCCAAGCGAAAACGATGGTCGCGCTTGCGACGAGCCCCGCGATCAATGGCAGGAACAGCTCCGTCGAGCGCTGGCCGAGAAGAAGCAGCAACACGATGGTGCCGGTAAGGAGCCAGGGAAGCGCGCCGCGCAGCGCGATACGTCCGAAACCGTCGAGTTTCGATATGTCGAGAAGATCAATCGCCACGCGGTGATCGAGGTCGCGCACAAAGACCGATGTGTCCATGCGCAGGAAGGAGAGGCTGCGGAAAATCTCCGTGAAGAGGCCGAGCGTCATGACGAAGAACCAGGCATTGGTCAGCGTCATGTTGGAAGGCCAGACCACCCGCCCATCGGGGCGATAGACGATCGTATAAAAAACAAAGCCCGCCGCCGCACCAATAAGGCCGAAGAACGCGGCGCGGCGAAGCGCAACACGCGTCGGCCCGCGCTCAAGTTCGGCAAGCCTTTCGATGCTCATCGAAACGCCGAGCTTCGAAAGCTTCCATGCTTCCGCCAGATTGGCGCTTCGCGTGTACTGGCCGAGGCTGATGATGGTCCACCAGAGCAGCGACATGCAGAGCGCCGTCCACGCATCGGATGAAAGCGTCGGATCGCCCGTGCGGTCGATGACAATGTCGAGGCCGTTCCAGAGCGCACAGAACACGAAGCTCAGATAGAGCAGCACCGCAATGACGGCGCCCGTCCAGAAGAGATTGAGGGGCGAGGCAAGCACAATCCGCGTCTCCCAGCCGAAGCTCCGGTCTTCTCCCTTGGCTCTCATCGATGTAGCTCGCATTCCTGTCCCGGCCTCGGAATGAAGCGTATCAGGTCCAGCTTCCCGCCTGTCCATTTGAAAAAGGACCAACCTTCCTGCCGCTCGTCTTCATTGATTGCGCCAAGTGTAATCAGGAGATCGCTGTCGAGACGGAATCGAAGACCCGTATACTCCGTCTCCTCGCCATCGACGGCCTGTACATGGTCCGTCGCGATGTTGTGAATGCCTGCGGGAAAGAAGACCTCGCCGGTCCGCGCGTCGACGATCGCAAATTGCAAGCAGCTGCTCCCGCAACCCCAGCCCACGATGGTGTAGCGGCCTGCGAAATTCGGTCCCTTGGTGGCGCCCTCCTTCAGGACGCTCCGATAGAGCTTGGCTTGTTTATTTCCATCTATCCTCGCCGCTGCGGGCCGTCCGAGCTTGGGCACCGCCACTTGGTGCCCATCGAAATGCGGCGGGTTGAGTCGATCCGCATCTTGCAACGAAAAAAGCGGCGAACATTCTTCGGCTCCGACGGGCGCGCAGAGTGCCGCGATACCGATCACCAATGCGGCCATGCCAGCGGAGCACCGCCAGACCATCTTCAATGCGCCTCATCCCAATTGTTCGCCGCGCGCGCCTCGACATCGAGCGGCACGGATAGTTTGACCGCGGGCTCCGCGGCATCGGCCATCACCTTCGAGACCAGCTTGCAGGTCGCCTCCGCTTCGTCGTCGGGCGCCTCGAAGATCAGTTCGTCATGCACCTGCAGCAGCATGCGCGCCGAGAGTCTCGCGTCGCGCAGCGCATCGGGCATGCGGATCATGGCGCGGCGGATGATATCGGCGGCGGCGCCCTGAATGGGGGCGTTGATGGCGGCGCGCTCGTTGAA
>DAIEIL010000102.1 GCA_027352645.1 Rhodobiaceae bacterium
TTGGTCGCCTCGCCAAGCGCCACGGGAAGTACGCCGCTCGCCAACGGGTCGAGCGTGCCGGCATGACCGGCCTTCTGCGCATTGAAGAGACGGCGCACGCGCGAGACGACATCCGTCGAGGTGAGGCCCAAAGGCTTGTCGACGACGACCCAGCCCGAGATCGCCTCACCCTTCTTGCGCCGGGACATCGAGATCAGTTCCCGTTGTCTTCGTCGGAATTGTCGTCTTCGTCGTGATCATCCGCATCAAGGTCACGGGCGACTTTCGGAGAATGCAGCAGCCGGTCGACCGCCTCGGCGCGGTCGAAGGAGACATCCGCCTCGAAGGAAAGGTCGGGCATGTATTTGAAAGTGACCTCATGCGCGAGCTGGCCGCGCAGATAGGCGCGAACGCGGGTCAGCGCCGCGGCCAGCGCCGCAGAGTCGCCGCCGCCGAGCGGCGCGACGAAACAGACGGCGTGCCGGAGATCGGGGCTCATCCGCACTTCCGAGACCGTGATCGGACGGCCGCTCAGGTCGGGGTCCTGAATATCGCCACGGCCGACGATTTCTGCCAGCGCACGGCGCACGAGTTCGCCCGCGCGCAGCTGACGCTGGCTCGGTCCGCGCGCGTCGCGGTGTCCTGGCTTGGAATGAGTTTTCTTGCGCATGGCGAATGGTTCGTCCGGAAAAAATCAGCAGTCGTTCAAAAACATCTCGCCACCCCGGGGCAAGCCCGGGATGACGAAATTGATTGAACGAGCCTCACATCAAGCGAGGCTGCGCTTGACCACCTCGACCTCGAAGCACTCGATGACGTCGCCGGCGCGCATGTCCTGATAGTTCTCGAAGGCCATGCCGCATTCCTGGCCGGACTGCACTTCCTTCACTTCGTCCTTGAAGCGCTTCAGCGTCGAGAGCTTGCCTTCGTGCACGACAACGTCGTCGCGGATCAGGCGGACGCTCGCACCACGGCGGACCACGCCTTCGGTGACGCGGCAACCGGCGATCTTGCCGACCTTCGAGATGTTGAAGATCTCGAGGATCTGCGCATTGCCGAGGAAGGTTTCGCGCAGTTCCGGCGAAAGCATGCCGGACATGGCGGCCTTGATGTCGTCGACGAGGTCATAGATGACCGCGTAGTAACGGATTTCGATGCCGGCCTGACGCGCCGCATCGCGAGCCTGCGCATTGGCGCGGACATTGAAGCCGATGACGGGCGCGCCCGACGCTGTCGCCAGCGTGATGTCGCTTTCCGTGACGCCGCCAACACCCGCGTGAAGAACGCGCGCTGTGACTTCGTCGGTGCCGAGCTTTTCGAGCGCCTGCACAATCGCTTCGGCAGAGCCCTGCACGTCGGCTTTGACGATGATGGGCAGTTCCTTGACGTTCTTCGCCTTGAGCTGCGAGAGCATCTGGTCGAGCGAGGTGCGCCCGCCGGTGCCGACGCGCTTGTCGCGCTGCACGCGCTGGCGATAGTCGGTGACTTCACGCGCACGCGCTTCGCTGTCGACCACCGAGAGCGTGTCGCCCGCTTCCGGCGCGCCGCCGAGGCCGAGAACCTCGACAGGAACCGAAGGACCGGCGCTTTCGACATTCTCGCCGCGATCGTTGATGAGCGCGCGAACACGGCCCCATTCAGCGCCCGCGACGATGATGTCGCCGACACGGAGCGTACCGCGTTCGATGAGAACCGTGCCGACCGGGCCACGGCCGCGATCGAGCTTCGCCTCGACGATGATGCCTTCGGCAGCGCGGTCGGGATTGGCGCGCAGGTCGAGAATTTCGGACTGCAGAAGAATGGTTTCCTCGAGCTTGTCGAGGCCCATGCCGGTCTTCGCCGAAATGGGAACGGCAAGGACGTCGCCGCCGAAATCTTCGACCACGACTTCATGCTGAAGAAGCTCGTTCTTCACGCGGGTCGGGTCGGCGTCCGGCTTGTCCATCTTGTTGATGGCGATGATCATCGGCACGCCGGCAGCCTTGGCGTGATTGATCGCCTCGATGGTCTGCGGCATGACGCCGTCATCCGCCGCGACGACGAGAATGACGATATCCGTCACGCGCGCGCCGCGCGCGCGCATCGCCGTGAAGGCGGCGTGACCGGGCGTGTCGAGGAAGGTGATCTTGGCGCCCGAACCCATATCGACCTGATAGGCGCCGATATGCTGGGTGATGCCGCCCGCTTCGCCCGCGGCGACCGAGGTCTTGCGGAGCGCGTCGAGAAGCGAGGTCTTGCCGTGGTCGACGTGCCCCATGACGGTGACGACCGGCGCACGGGGAACGCGGTGCTCGTCTTCGTCGGCGGCGCCCACCAGTCCTTCTTCAACGTCGGACTCGTCAACGCGCTTCACCGTGTGGCCGAGTTCTTCGGCAACGAGCTGGGCCGTGTCGCTGTCGATCACATCGGTGATCTTCAGCATGATGCCCTGCTTCATCAGGATCTTCATCACATCCACGGCGCGTTCCGCCATGCGGTTCGCAAGTTCCTGGATGGTAATGACTTCGGGAATGACGACTTCGCGAACGACCTTCTGCGGCGCTTCGTGGACGCCGGCGAGCTTCTTCTTCTCGCGTTCCACGCGGCGGCGCATCGAGGCGAGCGAGCGCTGACGCTCGCTCTCGTCGTCGAAAGCCTTGGTGATGGTGAGCTTGCCGGTGCGGCGCTTGGGCTCGTTGCGGCGCGCGGGCGGAACCTTGCTCGGCGCAGCGCCCGGTGCGCCATGGGCGCGCTTCGGCTTGTCTTCGTCGTCGGCGACTTCTTCCTTGAGAAGAGCCGCACCGCGCGGGGCGGAACCCGTGCGCGCTTCCTCGTCGAGGCGGCGCTTGGCGTCGTCGGCAGCACGCTTGCGGGCGAGGTCTTCCGTCTCGCGGCGCGCGGCTTCCCCGGCCTCACGGGCGGCGGCTTCCTCGCGCTCCTTCTTGCGCTGCGCATCTTCTGCGGCGCGACGCTTCGTGTCTTCCTCGGCGCGCTTGCGCTCCTCGCCTTCGCGCGAACGCGCGAGATCGAGCGCCATGGCGCGGGCATTCTTTTCTTCTTCGGTCAGCGTGCGCAGCACGACGCCGGACCGCATGGTCGGGCGTGGGGCGGGGCGGCCGCCACGAGCGGGCGCCGCGGGTGCGGCAGGACGACCGGCGGGAGCCGCCGGACGGGCCGGAGCGGCAGCGGCAGGCGCCGGCTGGGGCGCCGCAGGTTTCGGCTCTGCGGCCTGAACGGCTACCGGCTCGGGCGCAACGGGCTGAGGCGCGGGAGCTGCCGCGACGGGCGCTTCCACGACGGGCTCAGGCGCCTTGGCGACGACGGGCTCAGAAACAGGCTGGGGCGCGGGAGCCGGCGCAGCGACAACGGGAGCTGCCGGCGCGGGCGCAGGCGCCGCAGCGACGGGGGCTGCAGGCTCGGGCGCAGCGGGAGCGGCCGCACCACCGGGATTGATGGTGCGCTTCTTCTTCTTCTCGACCACGACCGATTTCGAACGGCCATGGGAAAAATTCTGGCGCACATGGCCAGACTCGACCGTCCGGTTCAGGCTCAGCGTCTTGCCGCCCGAAGCCTTCAGTTTGCGATCACTCGAATCCGCCGAGTCGTTCATGCCAGTCCTTCGTGTACAGGGCGCTCTTTGCGCCCATAGCTTTCAAGTCTGGCGAGGTCGCCTAAGACTTTTTCTTTCATGCTGCCCTTGGTCAGGGCTGCATGTACCACATTTGCGCGACCCAATGCCAAACCCATTTCAGCCGCCCAAAGCGGCCTCAGGATCCGTGGCGGGGCCTTTTCGGAGCCGGAATTATGGGCCCTGAGGGCGGCCGCGACCTTGCGGCTGCCATCCTCGGACCCGTCCCGGGCTTCAACCAGAAAGGCGACCTCGCCTTTGCCGATCGCCGACAAAACCTTCTCAAAGCCGAGAACCAGGGCACCTGCCTTGCGGGCAAGACCCAGGGCATCAGCCGCCCGTTTCGCCAGAAGCCGCTCGACATCGTCGGCAAAGCCTTCCGGCACCTCGACCTTTTCCCGCGAGGCCTTTGAGAAAAGACCTTTGCGGATCGCGGTTTCCAGCGCCTCGCGGCTAGCGGAAACCCAGATACCTCGTCCCGGCAGCTTCTCGCCGAGATCCGCGACGGGAGCACCTTCGGGACCGATCACGAAACGGATGAGGCCCTCTTTGGACCCCACCTCGCCCGTCACGATACACCGGCGCTCTTCGGCCTTCTTGGCCTCCGCCTTTTTCGCCACCGTCAGGCCTGCGAGTCCTGCTCGAACTCGTCGGCCGGAACGGGGTTGTCCACGTCATGATCGACGGCAAGGCCGACCTTGTTCATGTCTTCGTCGGTGATCCAGCCTGCCTCGACGCGGGCACGCATGATGAGCGTGTTGGCCTCGTCGGCGCCGATGTCGAAGCCTTCCAGAATACCGGTCTGGTGCTTGCGTTCGCCGTTCACCGTCTCGTTCCAGCCGATCAGATCGTCGGTGGCGCAGCCGGCGAGATCCTCGACCGACTTCACATCGTTCTCGCCGAAAGCGACGAGCATGCGCGGCGTCACGCCTTCGATGTCGCCCACCGCGTCCTCGACGCCAAGTTCGCGGCGCTTTTCATCATATTCGGCATTCTGCCGGTCGATGAAATCGAGCGCGCGGCTCTGGATTTCCTGAGCCGTATCCTCGTCGAAGCCTTCGATCTCGGCGATTTCGTCGAGCGGCACGTAAGCCACTTCCTCGATCGAGGAGAACCCTTCGGAGGCGAGAAGCTGGGCGATGACTTCGTCCACGTCGAGCGCATCGGCGAAAGTCGCGCTGCGGCTGGCAAACTCGGCCTGACGGCGCTCGCTCTCTTCGGCTTCGGTCAGAATGTCGATGTCCCAGCCGGTGAGCTGCGAGGCAAGGCGCACATTCTGGCCGCGGCGGCCGATCGCAAGAGATAGTTGGTCATCCGGGACCACAACTTCAATACGCTTGGTATCTTCGTCGAGCACGACCTTGACTACTTCGGCAGGCGCCAGCGCGTTGACGATAAAGGTCGCGGCATCGGGCGACCACTGGATGATGTCGATCTTTTCGCCCTGAAGCTCGTTCACCACGGCCTGGACGCGCGAGCCCCTCATGCCGACGCAAGCGCCGACGGGATCGATCGAGCTGTCGTTCGACAGCACGGCGATCTTGGCGCGGCTGCCCGGATCGCGGGCGACGGCCTTGATCTCGATGATGCCGTCATAGATTTCCGGCACTTCCTGCGCGAAGAGCTTCGCCATGAACTGCGGATGGGTGCGCGAGAGGAAAATCTGCGGACCGCGCTGTTCGCGGCGCACGTCGTAGATATAGGCGCGGATACGGTCGCCATTGCGGAAGGTTTCGCGCGGCAGCAGCTCGTCGCGGCGCACGATCGCTTCGCCACGGCCGAGATCGGTGATGACGTTGCCATATTCCACGCGCTTCACGATGCCGTGGACGATCTCGCCGATGCGATCCTTGTATTCGTCATACTGGCGCTCGCGCTCGGCGTCGCGCACCTTCTGCACGATGACCTGCTTGGCGGTCTGGGCGGCGATGCGGCCGAAATCGACAGGCGGCAGCTCGTCCTCGATGAGGTCGCCGAGCTGGGCAGCCGGATTGCGGCGCTGCGCGTCCCTCAGTTCGATCTGGACTGCATCGTTCTCGACCTCCTCGACAACTTCGAGCAGGCGCACCAGACGAATTTCGCCGGTGGTCGGATTGATGCGTGCACGGATTTCATTTTCCGCGCCGTAGCGCGAACGCGCGGCTTTCTGGATCGCTTCGGCCATCGCCTCGAGGACGACTTCGCGCTCGATCGATTTCTCGCGCGCGACCGCGTCGGCGATCTGCAACAGTTCGAGCCGGTTGGCGCTAACAGCCATTGTTTATTCTCCGTCGGATGGGGTCGGGGCGTCCCGATCCCTTCGCTTCAAGCTTTCCCTGATGAGGTCGTCGCTCATGGTGAGCTTCGCCTCGCTCAACTGGCGGAAGGGCAGGCCGATCACCTGCTTTTCCGCGAAACCTTCAACCTCGTGCTCCATCAGGATCTCGCCGTCCTGGAAGCCATGCAGAATGCCGCGAAAACGCTTTCTTCCGTCGATGGCTTCGCGCAGCTCGACCTTCGCCTCGAAACCCGCCCAGCGGTCGAAATCCTTCGGCCGCGTCAGCGGCCGGTCGATGCCCGGCGAGGAAATCTCGAGATTGTATTCCCCCGAAATCGGATCTTCGACATCGAGGATGGCCGAAAGGATCTTCGACAAATCCTCGCAATCGGCGACGATCATGGTGCCGTCCGGACGTTCCGCCATGATCTGCAGCGTATGCCCGTCATGGAGACCGTAGCGCACGCGCACGATCTCGAAGCCTGCGGCCTCGGAGGCGTCGCGGATCAGCTCGAAAATCCGTCTCGACTGACCGGCGGCGGCGACAAGATGCGTATCGAGCGTCTCGGCCTCTTCAGCCGGCGCCGCGTTGCTTACCTGTCGATCGAGTTCGATATCGGCCAATAGACCCTCTTCGATGAAACGCCCCTCCAGAAACAAAAAAAGCGGGCCCCCGTTTCCGGAGACAACCCACTCGCTTAGTTCGAAGATCGACGATGACCTTCGCTATGAGAGAAGCGTCTTAGCTAACTTGGCGCCTATATAGCGCCATTAAGGGGCTTTTCGCAAGGGGCCCCGGATAGGGGGCCGATCAGGCCGAAATCTCGTGGCGGAAGCGGAGATAGGCGGGCGTCCGCCCCTCGCGGATGGCCTTTTCCTCATAGCGGGTGCGGGGCTGATCGGCCGGCCGTTCCCGCCAGTCGGCGGGACGCTCGGCCAGCCATTCGAAACGGCTCTTTCCCCCGAGATTGTGGCGGCGGATATGGGCGAGCGTCCAGGCTACGTAATGGGGAATGTCGCTGGCGAAGCACAGCTCGCCGCCATCCTTCATGACCCTCGAAATGAGCGCGAGCGTCTCGGCATTCACGAAGCGGCGCTTATGGTGGCGCGATTTCGGCCAGGGGTCGGGATAGTTGATGGTCACACGGGAAAGCGCGCCGGGTTTCAGCTTTTCGAGCAGGAAGCGCGCGTCGTCGGCATGAATGCGGACATTCTGGAGCCCACGCTCGTCGATCTCGGAAACGAGCTTCGCCACGCCATTGATGAAGGGCTCGCAACCCATGAAGCCGACCTGGCGATAGTGCTCGGCCTGCCAGGCAAGGTGCTCACCGCCACCGAAACCGATCTCCAGCCAAGCCTCTTCGGTCCCGGCCGGAAAGAGCGCCAGGGGGTCGATCACATCCGCTTCAAGCGAAATGGAGACCTTGGGGAACAAGGTCTCCATCAAATTCGCCTGTCTTGGCTTCAGTGTCTTGCCGTGCGTCCGGCCATAGACATGGCGGCGCCGGGCATTTTCCTTCTGATCTACGGTTCGCGCAGTCACGCTTCAGCGGATCTCCGCCTTGAGCTTCTCGGCGAGGTCCGTCTTCTCCCAGGAGAAACCGCCATCCGCTTCCGGGATACGGCCGAAATGGCCGTAGGACGAGGTGCGGGTGTAGATGGGGCGGTTGAGCTGCAGATGCTCGCGGATGCCGCGGGGCGAAAGATCGATGACGCGCGGGATCGCGAGCTCGATCGCCGCCTCGTCGACCTTGCCCGTGCCGTGCAGATCGACATAGATCGACAGCGGCTTCGAAACGCCGATGGCGTAGGAAAGCTGAAGCGTGCAGCGGTCGGCAAGGCCTGCGGCGACGACGTTTTTCGCCACATAGCGCGCGGCATAGGCCGCCGAACGGTCGACCTTCGTCGGATCCTTGCCGGAGAAGGCACCGCCGCCATGAGGCGCCGCACCGCCGTAAGTGTCGACGATGATCTTGCGGCCGGTGAGGCCCGCATCGCCGTCCGGTCCGCCGATGACGAACTGGCCCGTGGGGTTCACGTAGAATTCTTCTTCGGAGGGGAACCAGCCCGCCGGAAGCACTTCCTTCACATAACCGCGCACGAGTTCGCGCAGCTCGGGGGTCTTGACGCTTTCCTTGTGCTGCGTCGAAACGACGACCGACGTGACGCCAACCGGCTTGCCGTTTTCATAGCGCAGCGTGACCTGGCTCTTCGCATCCGGCTCGAATTCCGGGCGCTTGCCCGAATGGCGGTCTTCCGCCATGCGCTTCAGGATGCGATGGGCATAGATGATGGGTGCCGGCATGAGCACGTCGGTTTCGGTGCAGGCATAGCCGAACATGATGCCCTGATCGCCCGCGCCTTCGTCCTTGTTTCCGGTGGCATCGACGCCCACAGCGATATCAGCCGACTGGGCGTGAAGCAGAACCTCCACATCGGCATGCTTCCAGTGGAAACCGGCCTGCTCGTAACCGATCTCGCGCACCGCTTTGCGCGCCGTTTCCTCGATCTTGTCCTTCGTGATCGAGGACGGGCCGCGAACTTCACCCGCGAGAACGATCTTGTTTGTCGTCGTCAGCGTTTCGCAGGCAACGCGCGCAAAAGGGTCGGCCGACAGATAGAGGTCGAGCACAGCATCGGAAATCCGGTCGCAGACCTTGTCGGGATGGCCTTCGGAAACGGATTCGCTGGTGAAAAGATAATTGGACCGGGCCAATGTCATGCTCCCGTCAGAGGAAGTTCGGTGTTGATGTCATATCGACGAAACACGGCGAAACCGTGCCGTCGAACGTCAAAGGTTTTTGCAAGGAAAGGCCATTGGGTCAACTCCCGTGACCCTTTTTCACAGTAATGTCGCGGTCTTAGATATCTTCGACCAGTTCACCATCCGCGTCGGCGCCATCCGCCCCGTCGGAAAGTCCGGGAGCTTCGGTCTCGCCCAGCGCCTTCACGAGTTCGAGTATCCGCTTTCTGACTTTCGGGTCCCGAATGGCGAAAAAGGCGCTGTTGAGCTGGATGCCTTCAGAGGTCGAGAGCATGTCGAAGTCGAAATTGGACGGCTCGGCCTCGGCCATTCCCTCGGCTTCGAGCGGGTCCTCGACCTGAATGCCCTCATAGAAGAACTCCACCGGAACGCTGAGCACGCGAGCGATCTGGTAAAGGCGGCTCGCCCCGATACGGTTGGCGCCCTTTTCGTATTTCTGCACCTGCTGGAAGGTGAGCCCCAGGCTTTCGCCGAGCTTTTCCTGGCTCATGCCGATGAGCATGCGCCGCATGCGAACCCGGCCGCCGACATAAACGTCGATTGGATTGGGCGATTTCCTTGGCAAGGCGCACCTCTTGATCGCGGCCGGCGTAAACCGGCAGAACCAGCAAACCGGACCACTTCGCCCCGGCTGCCACATCCGGGAGGCGCGAGCCCGCCCCGACGATATGCAACCGATGCCGTCTTTCGGCAAGAAATACAACCGTCAGGCGGCAGAGGCTGCAACAAAAGTTTCATTCAGCCGGAACCAACCTCCCGCAAGGCGCGAGGTCAGCGCGGCCTGAAAATGTAAAGGCAGCCCGCGCCGGCAAGAAGCAACAGCCCGAAAAGCCAGTCGCCGAAACGCGCATAGGGCGTGGGCGCGAGGGCCGGGGGGAGCGGGTAGTCGATGACGCCCGCCGTATTGAGCGCCTTTTGCGCCAATATCCGGCCATAGGGGTCGATGACCGCGGAAATGCCGGTATTGGCCGCGCGCGCGATGGGCAGGCCCTGCTCGACCGCCCGGAGCCGTACCTGCGACAAGTGCTGGTAGGGGCCGCTCGACGAACCGAACCAGGCGTCGTTGGTCACATTGACGATCCAGCCCGGCCTCTTCGTCGCATTGACCACTTCTTCAGGGAAAATGATCTCATAGCAGATGAGGGGACTGGCGGACGGCGCGCCGGGCAGCGGCATCGTTATCGGGCCGGGGCCGACATCGAAGCTGCCCTGCAGCTTGGTCAGCTTGTGCAGGCCGATGCTTTCGAGCCAGCGATGATAGGGCAGGTATTCGCCGAAGGGGACGAGGTGGAACTTGTCATAGGTGGCGATGATCCTTCCGTCTGAATCGACCGCATAGAGACTATTGTAGAAGCGCGCGAGCTGGTCGGGCGGGCCTTCGGGCGCCGGCTCGCCGCGAACGCTTCCCGTGATGAGAAGCGCGCCCTTGGGCATCATGCGCGAGATCGCGGAGAGCACATAGGGCTCGCGGGCGAGGAAGATCGAGAGCGCCGATTCCGGCCAGACAACAATCGAATGGGGTCCGAGGCCCTGTGGCGCTTCTGGCGTCGGGTCGGAACTCATGCGGAGAAATTGCCCGAGTATGGCAATCCGGCTTTCAGGCCGCCATTTCTGCGTCTGCGGAATGTTTGGCTGCACGATCCGGAGCTGCACATCGTCAGGGCCGGGCGCATGGGGCTCCGCCGATGCGAGCCGCAACGCGCCGCCCGCCCAGAGAAGCCCGAGCGCGGCAAGTGCGGCGAAGGGCACGACTAGCACTTCGCGGATCGAGAGCCCGACCGAATGAATGTCGGCGGCGCGCGCATGGGGATCGAAGAAGGCGGGCGACGCGATAATCAGAATGGCGATGAAAGAAAGTCCATAGGCGCCTGTGAGCGCGGCCCATTGCATCAGCGCGTCGGAGGCGGTGAAGCTTTCTCCAATCAGGTTCCAGGGAAAGCCCGTCAGCACATGGCCGCGCAGCCATTCGAAGATGCACCAGCTGACGGCGAGCGCGACGATGCGCAGATAGCCCGGAAACCAGAAGGCGCGTGCAAGCGCCGTCGCGCCCGCGGTGAAAAGAGCAAGCCCGGCCGGCAATAGCGTAATGGCGAAGGGCATGAAGATCGCGAACTTCTCCGCCTCGACCATGAAGGCGTAGCCGATCCAGTGAAGGCCGAAGAGGAAATAGCCGAAGCCGAACCACCAGCCGATGGCGAAACTCGCACGGCGGCGCGCTGACGGCGACAGGTCGCGTCCCGGACCCTCCAATCCGTCGAGCAGCCAGACGAAGATCGGGAAGGTAAGAAAGAGCACGGGCAGAAAATGCACGGGTGGC
>DAIEIL010000114.1 GCA_027352645.1 Rhodobiaceae bacterium
GCCAAGGCCGAGTCGCGCCGCCGGAAGCGCCCCCTTTGGAGGGGGATTCCGGCGGCGGAATGCGTGTTTCAGACTCAGAATTCCCTGAGCGTGTCCTTGAGCAGCGTCCTGGTATAGGCGGTGCGGGTCAGGCCGCGCTTCTGAAGGGCGGGGACGAGGCCTTCCGTGATCTCGATGAGATATTTCCGGTTGATCCGGTTCGAGGGCGCGGTGATGAGGAAGCCGTCGCCGCCTACAGCCTCCATGGCCTCGCCCATCTTGTCGGCGACTTCGTCCGGCGTGCCGACAAGCTCGATCGAGGAGGAATTGCCGCCCTCGATGGTCAATTGACGTAGCGTCTTGTTGCTTCCCCACTGCATGAACTTGTCGAGCGAGCCCTGCTCGCCATTGGTTGTGAGTTTGTAGGGGAGTGGCTTGTCGAGGTCGAAGGGCGAGAAATCGACCTCGGTGAAGGAGCCGTAAAGCGCCAGCGCCCGCTTGAGGAAGAGATCGGAGTGGAGGAGGCGTTCGTGCTTGGCACGAGCTTCCTCACTCGTTTCGCCGATGGTGGGGGCGATCAGGAAGAGGACCTTGATGTCGTCCGGGTTGCGTCCTGCCTCGACGGCTTTGGCGCGCACGTCGTCGCGATAGGCCTTCATGCCCTCGACGCCGTTCGCGACCGCGATGATCGAATCGGCATGTTTGCCCGCGAAGG
This sequence comes from Rhodobiaceae bacterium, assembly GCA_027352645.1. Taxonomy (GTDB): domain Bacteria; phylum Pseudomonadota; class Alphaproteobacteria; order Parvibaculales; family Parvibaculaceae; genus Parvibaculum. Next base: position 695 of record DAIEIL010000114.1, read on the forward strand.
CGCGGCCGCGCGGCGAGCCGCCGGCCTGGAGATAGGTCGGCTTTCCCTGCGGGCAGCGCACGGTGTTCAGCGGCCCGCGCGAGCTGAAATATTTGCCCTTGAAGTGGATCGGACGGACCTTGGTGAAGTCGGCATAGGTGTCCGTCTCGTAGTCGCGGACGACGGCGTCTTCGTCCCAGCTGCCGAAGAGCTGGTTGACGAGTTCCACATATTCATCGGCCATCTCGTAGCGCAATTCGCGCGGCGGCAGCTTGTCCATGCCGAAATTCTGCGCCGCCAGGTCTTCGCCCGAGGTCACGATGTTCCAGCCGAAGCGGCCATGCGCAATGTGGTCGAGCGTGGCGCAGAGCCGCGCCAGCAGGAAAGGCGGATAGGCCATGGTGGAAAGCGTTGCGATGACGCCGAGATTCTTTGTGGCCGAACCGATCAGCGCGGCGAGCGGCGCCGGATCGTGCTTTGGCGCCATGATCGCCCACTTCAGATAAGCCTCGGTGCTGTGCTGATAAACGTCGGACAGCATCAATGTGTCTTCGAGCATCAGGAAGTCAAAGCAGGCGCGTTCGAGTTGCTTTGCCATGTCGACATAGAAGTCGCCGTCCCACGGCATACCGCTCGAATGGAACTGCGCGTTCCATTCGTCGACGCCGAAATTCGTGAACCAACCAAGATGAAAACGCTTGTCCGACATCGAAACCCTCAAGTGAACGATACGCAGTTACAGAAAAAGCATGTCGGCGGTTCCGTTGCTTGAAAAGCATCAAATTGTTTGCGAATCTCTGCCTTAAAGGTATCGGTCGAAAAGGGGTTCTCCGTGCTTCATTCGCGGCTGTTGCGCTATCTCGACGAGGTTGCCCGCAGCGGCTCGATCCGCAAGGCGGGGCACAATCTCAATATCGCGGCGCCTGCCATCAACCGGCAGATACTGGCGCTGGAACAGGAGCTCGGCACGCCGATCTTCGAGCGCCACCCGCGCAAGATGGTGCTGACGGCGGCGGGCGAAATCCTGATCGATCATGTGCGCCAGACATTGCGCGCCATGGACCGCACGCAAAGCGCCATCGAGGAATTGAAGGGACTGCGCCGCGGCGAAATCTCGCTCGCCATGGTGAGCGGCCTTGCCGCCACGCTGACGCCGCTCGCAATCGCAAAGTTTCGCGAGGCGCACCCGCGGGTGAAGATTAATGTGGCGCTGGTCGACGAGCCGGAAATCCTCAAGCGTCTTTCGGCGGGGGAGGCGGATCTGGGCCTTGCCTTCGATCTCAAGCTCGGCGCGCGGGTGCAGCTTCTCGCATCTACGCCATCGCGGCTCGGCGTGGTGGTGAGCCCGCGCCATCCGCTGGCATCCAGGGCGTCTCTGCGCGTCAGCGATTGCGTGGGTTACGCGCTTTGCATTCCCGATCGCAGCATGACCATGCGGACGCATATCGACGCCGTTTTCGCGGAAGCTTCGATCGAGCCCGAACCGGTCATCGAGACAAATGCAATCGAGGTCATGCGGCACATGGCGATGACGGAAAACTGCGTGACATTCCTCAGCCAGTTCGATGTGCATTTCGAACGGGCGAATGGACAGCTTGTCTATGTTCCGTTGAAGGGGCTGAAGCTTCCGCCGGAAGTCTTGATGCTCGTCGGCAACGCGCGGCGGATCACGCCGCTGGCGCGGACGATGACGGAAAACTTCAAGGAGGTGATGGAGACGCTGAGATAGCGTCTCCATGAGCGATTGAAGATCAGGAGGCTTCGAGGAAACGCTCGGCGCGTTCGAGGTCGACCGAGACGAGCGTCGAGACGCCGCGTTCCTGCATGGTGACGCCGAAGAGGCGGCTCATGCGGGCCATGGTCAGCGCATGGTGGGTGATGATGAGGAAGCGGGTATCCGTCGTTCGCGTCATCTCCTCCATCAGGTCGCAGAACCGCTCGACATTGGCGTCGTCGAGCGGCGCGTCGACTTCGTCCAGCACGCAGATCGGTGAGGGGTTCGTGAGGAACACCGCGAAGATCAGCGACATGGCTGTCAGCGCCTGCTCGCCGCCTGAAAGCAGCGACATGACCTGAAGGCGCTTGCCCGGAGGACGCGCATAGATTTCGAGGCCGGCTTCCAGCGGGTCTTCGGATTCGGTGAGCTTCAGATGGGCTTCGCCGCCGCCGAAGAGATGCGTGAAGAGGCGTGAGAAATTCGAGTTCACCTTCTCGAAAGCTTCGAGCATGCGCTCACGGCCTTCGCGGTTGAGGCTGCCGATGCCCTGACGCAGCTTCGCGATGGCGCTGACGAGGTCTTCACGCTCGGTTGTCATGGTTTCGAGCTGTTCGGTCAGTTCGCGCGATTCTTCTTCGGCGCGCAGGTTCACGCCGCCAAGGCTTTCGCGCTCGCGCTTCAGGCGATCGAGCTTCGCGTCGATCTGTTCGACGGTCGGCAGTTCCGTGCCTTCCTCGAGATTGGCCTGTGCAAGCGCTTGCGCCGGTTCGCATTCGAGCACTTCGCGCACGCGCGCTTCAGATTCAGCGAGGCGTTCACGCGCGCCTTCGACGAGGCCGTCGATGCGGGCGCGTTCCTCGCGCGCCTCGCCGAGATGGGCCTGGAATTCACGGGCGAGCTTCGCGCATTCGGAGAGGCGGCGTTCGGCTTCTGCCAGCGCATCGGCGGCAGCGCCGCGCGCGGCTTCGGCTTCGCCGATGAGGTCGAGCAGCGCGTGACGCTTTACCTCGATCTCAGCGGGTACGCCTTCGAGTGCCTGCAACTCGCCAAGCGCTTCATCCTGACGTTCTTCGAGCGTCGCGATCTGGCGCTGCGCGTTCGCGGCGCGGCTCTCCCACTGGGTGCGGTCCTGCGCGATGGTGGCGAGACGGCGCGTGCGCGCTTCGGATTCGCGGCGCAGGCTTTCATGCTGGGCGCGGGCTTCGGCCAGGCCGATGCGGAGCGCGGCGACCTGATCGCGCATTTCGCTGGCGCGGATGCTCAGGTCGACGTCGGGCTGAAGCCCTGCCAGCGCCACTTCGGCTTCTTCCAGCGCGCGCGTCGCTTCGCCGTGATCGCCGGTGAGGCGCTCCTGCGCTTCCGTCAGAGCGGCGAGGCGGTTCAGCTGCGCGGAGGCCGCGCGTTCGGCGGCGGCAAGCTGTTCGCGGATGCGGTTGTGTTCGGACTGCGCGTCGCGCTGGGCGCGGCGAGCTTCCTGTTCGGCTGCTGCCGCGGTCTCCGCCATGACACGCGCTTCCTCGAAAGCGGCGCGGGCTTCGGCGGCGGTTTCGCGTGCGGCCTGAAGCTCGATCTGGAGATCGGCGAGGCGATTGCGCTGCTCGAGGCGGCGGGCGGCGGCCGTCGGCGCATCGGCCGCTGCCGTGAAGCCGTCCCAGCGCCAGAGCGCACCTTCGCGCGTGACGAGGCGCTGGCCGGGCTTGAGCTCGCGCTGCAGGCGCTTGCCGTCAGAGGCTTCGACGACGCCGATCTGAGAGAGGCGGCGCGACAGGGCTTCCGGCCCCTTCACGAATTGAGCGAGCGGCGTCGCGCCGTCGGGCAGCGAGGGCGCAAGATAAAGAGCGGGCAGCGTGTCCCAATGGACGGGCGCCGCGACATCGCCCGGCACGGCGAGATCGTCGCCAAGAGCGGCGCCGAGCGCCGTTTCATAGCCGTGGTCCACCTGAACGGCGTCGATCATCGGCGGCCAGAGATCGCTTTCGCCGCCGGTGAGCAGGTCGGCGATGGTCTTTGCCTGCGCGGCGAGATCGCCTGCATTGCGTTCGGCAAGCTGCATCGGTTCGCGGGATGCCTTTTCGGCTTCCTGCGCCATGCGGCGGGCTTCTTCCGCTTCGAGCGCGGCGCGCTCTGCTTCTTCGACGCGCTCCGCCACCATTTCGAGCTCGCTCGACTGAAGCGCGATCTCCGCCTGCTTTTCGGCGGCGTCGGAGAGCGAGGCCTGCTCCGCCGCGATCTCATCCATCTGGCGCTTCAGCCGCTCGATGCGACTACGTGCCGTTTCGATGGCGCGCTCAAGGCTCTGGCGTTCGGCGGTGAGCCGAGCGATTTCGCGGTTGAGGTTGTCGAGTTCGCCTTCGCGCGTGGCCAGAGAGCCTTGCGTCTCCTCGACGCGCATCTCGGCCATCATCTGCGCTTCGCCCTGACCGTCGGCGGCGGCGTTGAGTTCTTCCGCTTCGGCGTCGAGGCGCTGGATCGCGCTCTGCGTGTCTTCGATCAGGTGACGCTCGCGGGCGAGATCCTGTCCGATCTGGTCGAGACGCGCCGTGAGGCGCTGGGCCTCTTCGCGGGCGCGGGCTTCCTCGGCATCGAGATTGCCGCGTTCGATGGTGAGGCGGTGGAGCTTCGCCGCCTCCTGCGCTTCGGTGTCGCGCAATGATGGAAGCACGGCGGCGGCATCCGTTTCCGCAACCGAGGCGGCAGCAGCTTCGCGCGTGAGTTCGGTGACGCGCTGGTCGGTCGCAACCAGGCGATCTTCCTCGCGCTTCAAGCCTTCGACGGCCTGCGTCCATTTCAGATGAAGCTGGATCGACTCCGTCTCGCGGATCTGGCCGGAGAGGTTGCGGTAGCGCACCGCCTGCCGTGCCTGGCGCTTCAGGCTCGCGAGCTGGGATTCGAGCTGGGCCACCACGTCGTCGAGGCGGGTGAGATTGGTTTCGGCAGCCTTGAGGCGAAGCTCGGCTTCGTGGCGGCGCGTATAGAGGCCGGTGATGCCGGCTGCTTCTTCAAGAATGCGGCGGCGGTTGATCGGTTTCGAGGAAATGAGCTGCGCGATCTGGCCCTGGCGGACGAGGGCGGGCGAATGCGCGCCGGTCGAGGCGTCGGCGAAGAGAAGCTGCACGTCGCGCGCGCGGACTTCGCGGCCATTGATGCGATAGGTTGAGCCCTGCTCGCGCTCGATCTTGCGCGAGACTTCGATGATCTCGCAGTCGTTATACGCGGCGGGCGCCGAGCGGTCGGCATTGTCGATGATGAGCGTGACTTCGGCGTGGTTGCGCGCGGGGCGGCCGGCGGTACCGGCGAAGATCACGTCTTCCATGCCGGTGCCGCGCATGTTCTTGAACGAGTTCTCGCCCATCACCCAGCGCAGCGCTTCGAGCAGGTTCGACTTGCCGCACCCGTTCGGGCCCACGACGCCGGTCAGACCGGGCTCAATGATGAGGTCGGTCGGATCGACGAAGGACTTGAAGCCTGAAAGACGCAGCCGGTTGAACTTCACGTTGATCTCGATCTTTGCTTGGTATTGGGCCGGATACTGAGCCGGGTACTGAACTCGAAACTGCCGCGCGGGCCGCTTATTGCTGCGGTCCCGCGGGCGTCGACTCGCCGGAAGCCGGGGCGGCAGGCGCGGACTTGTCGTCGCCAGACAGCTTCTTCTTCAGCACGGCGTCGAAGTCGGCATAGGGAATGGCACCCTCGATCTTCTCGCCATTGATGAAGAAGGTGGGCGTCGAACGCACGCCGAACTTCTGGCCGCCGCGCTCGGCAACCGTCTTCACATGGTTGAAGACAGTCTGGTCCTTCATGCAGGCTTCGAACTTCTCATCCGAGAAGCCGCCCTGCTTGGCGAGGTTCTTCAGCGCCTCCATCGGCGTGTCGACAAAGGCCCATTGCGCCTGGCTGGCGAAGAGCACCTCGATGAAGCCGAAATAGCGCTCCGGCCCCGCGCAATGCGAGAGCATGAAGGCCGCCGTCGCAATCGGATCGAAGGGGAAATCGCGCAACACGTAATAGACCTTGCCCGTGTCGATGTAGTTCTTCTTCACCAGCGGGAAGGTGTCCTTCGAGAACTCCGCGCAATGCGAGCAGGTGAGGGACGCATATTCATAGATGGTGATCGGGGCGTTCTTGTCGCCGAGCGTCATGTCGCCGAGCGGACCTGGCACGGCCAGTTCCTTTTCGAAGGCGGTGACCTCCTTGTCGCCGAGCGAGCCCGTATCGACGACGTCCTTGTGGCCGAAAGTCCGCCAGCCGCCATAGCCAAGCGCCGCCACGGCCAGAACAGCCACCACCGCAATCGCGATAACCCGATTTTGATTCACTTTGAGCGATCCCCACTAGATGTTGAGGCATTATGGCCCTGAGCGCCGGGCCCCTCAATCAAACCTTTCGGTTGCGCGCCCCCGAGAATCGGCCTGCCGGGCACTTGTCCCCAGGATTCTTTGGCCCAGCCGCTCCAGCGCCGACCGGACGTCCGGCTCGGAGATGGGGGCGAGGCTGTGGATAAGCGTGTCGCGCTCGCTTTGCGTGAGCGGTCTGAATTTCTTGCGGCGGCTCTTGGGCCGGGGTGGAAGCGGCCCCTGCACGAGCTTCAGCCGTGCGACGGCCGAATATCCATAATACCGGTTGATGCGCTCGATGATCTGCGGCTCGAGATGGCGGATTTCAAGCGCCACCGGTCCGTCGACCCGGATGGTGAGTGTCGCGCCCTCCTGGGGCCCTCGACCTTCATTGGGCATCCGGGGGAAGGCGAGCTTTTCCGGCGAGGAAAATTCGGCCAACGCCTCGCCTATGATGGCGGGCCAATGAGCGAGGATGTGGTTCTGCCCAAAGCCGCGCTTCTTGAAGATGTCGCGCGCGATACCCGCCACCCGCGCGCCTATGGGCGGCGTTGCGTAGCGCATGGGGGCGATGGGGCGGCCATATCGGGTCATGGCCGCATTCTGACTCGAAACGGCGCCGGGGGCGAGGGGAGGGGCGATCAGATGATTGACGCCTCTCCATCCGCAAGCCATCACTGGACCATGGCGAAACGGTCCACCAAGACAAAGAGCGAAAGCCACTCCGTCGCAGAGCGGCTTCTCGCCTGGTACGACGATCATGCGCGGGTGCTGCCCTGGCGGGCGCGGCCGGGGGTGTTTGCCGACCCTTATGCCGTCTGGCTTTCCGAGATCATGTTGCAGCAGACGACGGTGGCGGCCGTCGGTCCCTATTTCATGCGCTTCCTCACGCGCTGGCCGAATGTCGCCGCGCTCGCCGCCGCACCCATCGACGATGTGATGCGGGAATGGGCGGGGCTCGGCTATTACAGCCGGGCGCGAAATCTTCATGCCTGTGCCGTGGCGGTGGCGAGCGAGCATGGCGGAGAATTTCCCGATACGGAGGAAGGGCTGAGATCGCTTCCCGGCATCGGGCCCTATACGGCGGCGGCGATTGCGGCCATCGCCTTCGGGCGGCGCGCGACGGTGGTGGACGGCAATGTCGAGCGCGTCGTCTCGCGGCTCTTTTCCATCGAGACGCCATTGCCCGCGTCGAAGCCTGAAATCCGCGCGAAGGCCGATACGCTGACGCCCGATGAGCGCGCGGGTGACTTCGCGCAAGCCATGATGGATCTCGGCGCGACGATTTGCACGCCGAAGCGGCCTTCCTGCAATCGCTGCCCGATTTCGTCGCTCTGTTCCGCTCATGCAGCGGGAATCGAAGAGACGCTGCCGCGCCGTCTCGCGAAGAAGGAACGGCCCGTCAGGCGCGGCGCCTGTTTTGTCCTCACGCGGGCCGATGGCGCAATGCTGTTGCGCAAGCGCCCGGCAAAAGGGCTTCTCGGCGGCATGATGGAAGTGCCGACGACGCCATGGGACGGCGCGGAGATCGACGAGGCTGCGCTACTCCTGCATGCGCCCGCAAAGCTCTCATGGCGTCGCGTGCCGGGACTCGTCGAGCACACCTTTACGCATTTCCATCTGCAACTCGCCGTCTTCGAGGCGAAGGCGAGCGCGAAAACGGCGAGGGGTGCGGAAGGAATATGGGTCGAAGCGAGCGACCTTGGCGGCGAGGCGCTGCCGTCCCTCATGCGGAAAGTTGTCGATCACGCGATGCCGGATCTGGGGCCGCTGTTTTCGAAGAACATGAAATAATGCGTCATGCCCCGGCTTGTCCGGGGCATCCACGTCTTCACTACCGTGATGCAAAGACGTGGATGGCCCGAATAAATCGGGCCATGACGAACAAGGCGTGAGATGCCTAGCCTTCACCCATCTCCGCGCGGACCTTCTGGCGCAGGATGTCGATGGGCTTGAGTTTCCCGTCGGTCTTGAAGTGCCAATAAGTCCAGCCGTTGCAGGCATCGAGGCCCTGCACATGGGCGCCGATCTTGTGGATCGAGCCCGTGGCGTCGCGGCAGACGATGGAACCGTCGGCGCGGACACGGGCGGCATGGCGGCGCGAGGGATCGGTGAGCACGGCGCCGGGTTCGAGAAGGCCACGTTCGACGATGACGCCGAAGGGAACGCGGGGCTCTGCCTTTTTCGAGGTCGTGACTTTCAGGTCTTCAGCCGCGCCCGGAATGATGCGGGCGATGCGTTGGCGCGCCACTTTCAGGTAACGCTGATCGCGTTCGATGCCGATGAACTTGCGGCCGAGCTTCTTCGCCACGGCGCCCGTTGTGCCCGTGCCGAAGAAAGGATCGAGCACGGTGTCGCCGGGATTGGTCGTCGAAAGCAGCACACGGTGGAGCAGGGATTCGGGCTTCTGCGTCGGATGCGCCTTGCCTCCGTCCTCGTCCTTCAGGCGCTCGCCGCCGGTGCAGATCGGCAGCACCCAGTCCGAGCGCATCTGCAGGTCTTCGTTCAGCGCCTTCATGGCGTCGTAGTTGAACGTGTACTTCTTCTGGTCGGCGTCGCGCGTCGCCCAGATCAGCGTTTCATGCGCATTGGTGAAGCGCGTGCCACGGAAATTCGGCATGGGGTTCGACTTGCGCCAGACGACATCGTTCATGATCCAGAAGCCCAGATCCTGAAGCGTCGCGCCGACGCGGAAAATGTTGTGATAGGAGCCGATGACCCAGATCGCGCCGGTGTCCTTCAACACGCGCCGCGCGGCCTTCAGCCAGTCGCGGGTGAAGCGGTCATAGACTTCGAAGCTTTCGAACTTGTCCCACTCGTCGTTGACCGCGTCGACCTTCGACTGGTCGGGCCGCGTGAGATCGCCGCCGAGTTGAAGGTTGTAGGGCGGATCGGCGAAGATGAGATCGACCGACTTTTCGGGCAATGAATTCATCGCCTCGATGCAATCGCCCTCAATGATCCGTTCGGCCGATGTCTTGGCCGTCTCGCTCTGCGCGCGCCCCACGATGAACCCCTCGTTTGAATAAGGGCGCGATCATGAGTCAGTGACGATTCTGCGTCAAGAATCAAAGGGTTAAGCGATTCTCGACCACAAGATCGAGTCATTCCGGAATCGCGGGACTCAACATGTTGCGTATGGGCGCGAAGCTTTTGCGGTGGTGCGGCGTCACTCCGAGCCGATTCAGCGCATCGAGGTGCTCCGGCGTGCCATAGCCGCGGTTGGTTTCCCAGCCATAGCCGGGGTGCGCCGCGGCGAGTTCGTTCATGATCCGGTCGCGCGTTACCTTGGCGACAATGGAGGCGGCAGCGATCGACAGGACGCGCGCATCGCCGCCGATGATGGCGCGGGCGGGGCAGTCGAGTTTCGGAACGCGATTGCCGTCGATCAGCGCGAAGGCAGGCGGATTTTCGAGCGCGGCGCAGGCGCGGCTCATGGCGAGAATCGATGCCCAGAGAATATTGAGCTCCTCGATCTCCTCTATGCTCGCAATGCCGACACCGATCTCGGCACGTGCGGTGAGTTCGGCGAAGAGCGCCTCGCGCTTTGCTTCATCGAGCTTTTTTGAATCGTTGAGACCGTCCGGGCAATTCTCCGCGTCGATGATGACGGCCGCCGCGACCACAGGACCCGCCAGCGGCCCGCGCCCAGCCTCGTCAATGCCGCAGATGCGGACATGCGGAGCGCCGTGCTCCCGCTCGAAGGCATAGTCGGGCTTCAGCATGATCATGCGCGAAGCGGGTTTTACGCGGGTCTTCGGCTTCGTAATTGTCGAGTCTGTTTTCGGGGGGCGAGTCATGCGGCGGAGTTTGCCGCATGGGCAATGGCGTGTCATCCGACACTGTTTATCTTCTCGATATTTAAAACTGAAATGTCATCCCGGCGAAAGCCGGGATGACGCATGGAAATTCAAAGCAGCGCCAGTTGATCCCCCACACGCGGCGGCACGCGGAACTTCGTGCAGTCGAGTTTCCATCCACCACGGTCGAGGCCAAGGCGCTTGGTTGCGATCTCGAAGCGGCGGCCGATTTGCCAGGCATAGGGGCCTGTGCCGCGCATGCGCTTGCCCCATTCGGCGTCATAGTCCTTGCCGCCGCGCATCGAACGGATGAGCGACATGACACGTTCGGTGGCGTCGGGCCTGTTCTCTTCCAGCCATTCGCGGAAGAGGTCCTTGATCTCGAGCGGCAGGCGCAGCAGAACGAAACCCGCCGACTGCGCGCCCGCATAAGCTGCACCGGCCAGGATTTTCTCGATCTCGCTGTCGTTGAGCGCAGGGATCACCGGCGCCACCATGACGCCGGTGGGCACGCCTGCCTCGGAAAGAAGCTTCATCGCTTCGAGGCGGCGCGACGGCGTCGAGGCGCGAGGTTCCATCGTCCGGGCGAGCTTTGCGTCGAGCGTCGTCACCGAAATCGCAACCTTGGCGAGGCCGCGCCTACCCATATCGGACAGAATGTCGAGATCGCGCGTCACCCGCGCCGACTTTGTGACGATCGTGACCGGATGATTATAGGCCGACAGCACTTCAAGAACGCTGCGCGTGATGCGATAGCGTTGTTCGATGGGCTGATAGGGATCGGTGTTCGTGCCCATGGCGATGGGCGCGACTTCATAGCCCATGCGCGAAAGCTCTCTCTCCAGAAGCGCCGCCGCATTGGGCTTCGCAAAGAGGCGGCTTTCGAAATCGAGCCCCGGCGAGAGACCCATATAGGCGTGGGTCGGCCGCGCGAAGCAGTAGACACAGCCATGCTCGCAGCCCCGATAGGGATTGATCGAGCGGTCGAAGGAAATATCGGGCGAGGAATTGCGCGTGATGATGGTGCGCGGCGTCTCGTTCGTCACATACGTCTTGAGCGGTGGCGGCGCGTCGATCGTGCCCCAGCCGTCGTCGAGCAGCACGCGGCGCTCGGCCTCGAAGCGCCCGCTCTCATTGGTAAGCGCGCCCCGGCCACGGCGGCCATTCTGGGGAACCCCTGTCTTTGCGAGAGGGGCGGGGTCCGCCAGGCGGGGAGGCCGGGCTGCCGACGCGGGGCCAATCGGGGAATTGGCGGGGGTGCGGGCAGGGCGGCCGGGGCGTGCTATGTCGCGACTCGCTGTCATGCTCAAAAAACTAGCGCAAAAATGAGAACATAACAAGAACATTGTCGCTCTTTGTCTCGCCTTCGCACACGCAGCAGCTATGATGGCGAACGCATGATCAGTGTTGTCATTCCCACGTTGAACTCCGAGGCGAGCTTGCCGCGCGTTCTGTCCGCGCTGGTGCCTGCCGCCGTGCGTGGCACGGTGCGGGAGGTCGTCATCGCCGATGGTGGTTCGACCGATGCGACGGCCGAGATCGTCGAGGCGGCCGGAGCGCGGTTCGTGCGCGCGCCACACGGCCGGGGCAGCCAGCTCGCCGCAGGCGCAAAGGCGGCGAAGGGCACATGGCTCCTCTTCCTCCATGCCGACACGTTGCTTCAACCGGGTTGGGAAAGCGAAGTCGAAAAGCTTTTCGAGCACATCGCCAATGGCCGGTTCCGCGGGCCGGAGGTTGCTGCCGCCTTCCGGTTCACGCTGGATGACTTTTCGGGCGCGGCGCGTTTGGTCGAACAGGCCGTGGCGCTGCGCTGCGCGCTCTTCAAGCTTCCCTATGGCGATCAGGGATTGCTCATCAACCGGCGTCTCTATGAACGCGTCGGTGGATTTCGCGAAATACCGCTCATGGAAGATGTCGATCTCGTTCGCCGTATCGGCAGGCGCAGGCTTGTCATGTTGCGGGGACGCGCGGTGACGAGTCCGGAGCGCTATGTGCGCGACGGCTTCGCGCGGCGCATCGTGCGAAACGCGCTCTGCCTCACGCTCTACTATATGCGCGTGCCGCCGCGTGTGATCGCGCGCATCTATTCCTGAATGTCGCTGATGCGCCAGCTCGTCGTGATGGCGAAGGCGCCGCGCATGGGCCGTGTGAAGACGCGGCTCGCGAAGGGCATTGGCGCGGTTGAGGCGACGCGCTTCTATCGCCGCGCGAGCCTCGATCTTCTGCGCCGCGTCGGTGCGGATCCACGCTGGCAGACCGTGCTTGCGCTTTCGCCTGACAGGTCCGTGCATGAAAGTGGCGTTTGGCCCGCGCACCTGCCGCGCATCGCGCAAGGGGAGGGCGATCTCGGGCAGCGCATGGGACGCCTCATGCGCGATCTGCCGCCGGGCCCCGTCGTCATCATCGGCTGCGATATTCCGGACATTGCCCCACGCCACATTGCGCGCGCCTTCGCGGCGCTGGGGCGGGCAGATGCGGTATTCGGTCCGGCGGAAGACGGCGGCTATTGGCTGGTCGGGATGCGCAGGCGCCCGCGCGTCGCCGAGATATTCGGACAGGTGCGCTGGTCGAGCGAGCACGCGCTTGCAGACACGCTCGACAATGTCGCGAAGGTGGGCTTCCGCGTGGCGATGCTCGACAGGCTTTCGGACATCGACACGGCGGAGGATTACCTACGCTGGCTCCGTCGGCCTTAGCCGCGCGCCTTCAACAGATCGCGGATTTCCTCGAGCAGAACTTCCTGACGCGGCTTTTCTTCCGCGGGGGCGGCTTCCTCGCCCTTTGCGATACGCTTTTTCAGATTGTTCATCTGGCGGATCACGATGAAGAGGGCGAAGGCCACGATCGTGAAGTTGATGATGGCGTTGATGAACTTTCCATAGGCGAGCACGGGAACTCCGGCCGCCTTGGCCGCTTCGAGAGAGGCGGGCGCGTGGTCCATGGTGAGCGCAAGGAAGTAGTTCGAGAAGTCGACGCCGCCCAGAAGAACGCCGATCGGCGGCATGATGACATCACTGACCAGCGACGTGACGATGCCGGTGAAGGCGGCGCCGATGATGATGCCGACCGCCATGTCGAGCACATTGCCCTTCAGCGCGAAATCGCGAAATTCCTTGAACATCCTGTTTCTCCCGTGTGACCGATCTTGTTTGCCAGCTCCCAGCCAGATTGAACGGCAGGACGGACGGGATCAAGACGCCTTATCTCACTTGTGTTCCTGCAGGCGCGGCAGAATTTCGACGAAGTTGCAGGGGCGATAGCGATTGTCGAGCTGGTATTGCAGGATTTCGTCCCAGCCGTCCTTGCAGGCGCTCGGCGAACCGGGCAGCGCGAAGAGATATTTGCCATGGGCGACACCCGCCGTCGCGCGGGACTGGATGGTCGATGTGCCGATCTTCTCGTAGCTGATGCGGTGGAAGATCGCGGAGAAGCCGTCGATCTCTTTTTCATAAACCGATTTGAAGGCTTCCGGCGTCACGTCGCGGCCGGTGAGGCCG